>CAJORD010000246.1 GCA_905236605.1 uncultured Synergistales bacterium
CATGTCGACATACCCGGCTATATTGCTCTCGTGAACGCCGGACGCTATGCAGACGCGGTAAGACTTATCCGCAAAGATAATCCTTTCCCATCAGTTTGTGCAATGGTCTGTGAACACCCTTGCGAAAATAAATGTCGCCGTCGTATGGTCGATGACGCTATTAATATTCGCGGACTGAAACTCTACGCTATTGACAACGCTGGACACGTTCCAGTTTATCGAGACGGTGAAAAAGCGGCTCCGGCAACTGGCAAGAAAGTCGCAATAATCGGCGGAGGCCCGAGCGGAATTACAGCAGCTTATTATCTTGGCATGATGGGCCACAGCGTAGAAATTTTTGAGCAGCGCAAACGACTTGGCGGAATGCTTCGTTACGGTATACCTTCATACAGACTTCCGCGCGAAGTTCTTCACGAAGAAATTGAAACGTTATTGACCGCAGGCGATATAAAAGTTCATAAAGAAGTATCAGTTGGCGGAAAGGACTTCCCGCTTTCAAAACTTCGTGAACAGTTCGACGCGGTTTATATCGCTATCGGCGCACACACGGACAAAACATTAAGAATCCCCGGCGAAGACGCAGAAGGCGTTATGTCAGCTGTTGAATTATTAAGAAGAATTGGCGATGACGATTACCCAGATTTCAAAGGCAAGAAAGTTGTAGTAGTCGGCGGCGGTAACGTCGCTATGGACTGCGCGCGCTCGTCATTGAGATTAAACGCCGACAAAGTTACGCTCGCTTATCGACGACGCAAAGACGACATGACCGCTTTGGCCGAAGAAGTCGAAGCTACCGAAGTCGAAGGCTGCGAAATTCTCGAACTTGCCGCGCCGTTGAAAGTCGAAGTCGGTGAAGACGGCAAAGCTAAAGCCCTTTGGGTAAAGCAGCAGATGATCAGCAACATCAAAGGCGGCCGTCCGGCTCCGAAAGACGCTTCAGCCGAACCGATTAGAATCGAAGCTGATATCGTAGTTGTCGCTATCGGTCAGGGAATTGACTCTCACAACTTTGAAGAGTCAGGCATCGCGGTCAAATGGGGTTGCATTCAGGCATTCGAGAGCGAAGAAGTCAAAGGCGAGGACATGAAAGGCGTGTTCTCGGGAGGCGACTGCGTGTCAGGTCCTGCAACAGTCATCAGAGCTATTGCCGCCGGTAAAGTCGCAGCCGCTAACATTGATGAATATCTTGGCTTCCATCACCCGATCGAGTTACCTGTCGAAATTCCAGAGCCCGTACCTCACAACAGGCCGGCTTGTGGACGAGTCAAGATGCGCGAGCGTCCTATTGATGAGCGCATTCACGATTTCAAACTTGTTGAACGCGGCATGACGCAAGAAGAAATGGAACAGGAAAGCAACAGGTGCTTACGTTGTGATTACTACGGCTTCGGAAAATTCAGAGAGGGGCGTGAAATGAAATGGTAAAAGTAAAAATTAACGGTAAAGAAATTCAAGTTCCAGAGAACACGACCATTCTCGAAGCGGCGAAGCAGGCTAATATCACAATTCCTCATCTTTGCTATCTCAAAAACGTAAACGAGATTGGCGCGTGCCGAGTTTGTGTCGTTGAAGTCGCAGGGCAAGATAGATTAGTCTCTTCTTGTAACACTAAAGTACAAGAGGGCATGGAGATTATCACGAACTCCCCGAAGGTCAGACAGGCCCGCCGCACGAACGTAGAATTAATCCTTTCACAGCATAACGCACGTTGTGCAGAGTGTGTTCGCTCCGGAAACTGCGAACTTCAAAAGACGGCCAACGATTTAGGCGTAAATAATTTCGATTATCACGACAAGACCGCCGAGAATACCTTGGATAAAAAATTCCCGCTCATTCGCAACGATGACAAGTGCATTAAGTGTATGCGCTGCGTTCAGGTCTGCGACAACATTCAGCAAATGCACGTTTGGGACGTCCTCAAGACCGGCTCAAGAACGACAGTAGGCTGCACAGGCGGAAAGGAATTCAACGAAACTAACTGCACAGTTTGCGGTCAGTGCATAACGCATTGCCCCGTCGGCGCATTAGTCGAACGTGATGACGTTCAGAAGGCTCTTGACGCTCTTGCGGACAAAGACAAAATCGTTATCGCGTCCGTGGCTCCCGCCGTCGGAACTTCATGGGGCGAAAAACTTGGCCTCACTCACGAAGAAGCGACTTCAGAAAGACTTGTTAGCGCGTTGCGTGCGGTCGGCTTTGATTACGTCTTTGATACGGATTTCTCTGCTGACTTAACGATTATGGAAGAAGGCAGCGAGTTCTTAGAGAGGCTCAAGAAAGGCGAGCTTAAAAAATATCCGATGTTCACGTCGTGCTGCCCCGGTTGGGTGAGATTTATTAAAACTGAATTTCCTGACCTCGTGCCGCAGCTTTCAAGCGCAAAATCGCCGCAGCAAATGTTCGGAGCGATTATTAAGTCGTGGTACGCGCAAATTCTTGGCGTCGAGCCGGAAAAAATTTATAACGTTTCATTCATGCCATGTACCGCGAAAAAGTACGAGTGCGACGTAGATTGCATGAACGATTCCGGCGCACGTGATATTGATGTAGTCTTGACAGTTCGCGAACTTGACAGACTGATTAAGGCCGACGGAATTGACGTTAAAGCACTCGAAGAAAGCGACTTCGACGCACCGTTAGGCACAGCTTCGGGCGCGGGTCATATCTTCGGAACGACAGGCGGCGTCATGGAAGCAGCTTTGAGAACGGCATATAAGCTCGTAACGGGCGAAAATCCAGACCCGAACGCGTTCCATTATGTCAGAGCCTACGACGGCATAAAAGAAACAGAATTTGAGATCGCCGGAACGAAATTAAGAATTGCAGTCGCTCACGGACTTGGAAACATTCGCAAACTCTGCGAGAACATTCAGAGCGGCAAAGCTCATTATGATTTCGTCGAGTGCATGGCTTGCCCGACAGGTTGCGCGGGCGGTGGTGGTCAACCGATTTCCGAAGGCGAAGAACTTGGCGAAGGTCGCGGCCGAATCCTTCTGAACATGGACAGAGGAATGAAATTAAGATTTTCGCACGAGAACCCGTCAATCATTCAGTGCTACAAAGAATATCTTGGCCAGCCGTTGGGTGAAAAATCGCATCATCTGCTTCACACGGATCAATCGAAGTGGGAGCTTTGGAAATAAAAAAATTCTTTAATTTTTAATTATTAAAGATAATCGGGGTTTCCCTGTATAATTTGGGGGCCTCGATTTTTTATGCGATTGCTATATACGAGAACTTTATAGAATAATAAAAAAGGAAGTCCCACATGAAAGTGAAACTTCCTCTTGTTAAATCTAAACTGGCAGTGGTCTGCTCTCCCGTGCGTACCCCGC
>CAJORD010000247.1 GCA_905236605.1 uncultured Synergistales bacterium
AGGCCGGAGCTTATGGCGTTCTGCTTCAAAAATTGCTTCAGCGCGAAGGCTTGTTATACGTTCATAATCATCGAGAGCTTTGTTATAAGCGTCTTGTGCCGCGGCCTGATTATCTTCAGCGGCTTTCAGTAAAAATTGCGCCTGCTTAAAATCTTTGTTAGCTCTGTTTTTATAATTTTCGATATTTTGTTTGTCAATGGCAAGAACTTGAAAGATACTCATGCGTTCTTTGCTGCGTGCATAAAAACTTTCTGGCGAATCGTCAAGAAGATTTTTTGTGAGCTCATGCAGCGCGCTTTGAAGGGCCGGAAGTTTTTGATTTTCAATTTCCGAAATTAATTCTGAAGCCGTAGCAATATCGTTTTCAAGTTTTTTGACGCGCGAGCAAATTTTTTCATAATTTTCGCGTCGTGTAATCAAATTTGAAAAGTCTACAAGCAGAGCAGACGCCCTTTGAGCAGCTTCGAGCCTTCGAGAATTAAAAATAAAATTTTCGCGTCGCGTTTCAAGTTTAGAAATTTCGTGAAGAATATCATGAAATTCGTTTTCAAGTTTCAAAACCGCGCGCAACCAATCGAGAGCTACTCTAGCTTCGTTTTGTTGAGTTTTAATTTCGTAGCAAGAAATTTTAATTTGTTCAATGGCTCTTAAAATTTCATTTTCATCTTGAGAATTATTAAGCGGCGTCTTGCTGTCGCGCAAAAAAATTATATTTCGGAGTTTTTCGCGTTCGTTAAGGAACTGTTCATAGACAAGCATAGAAATTTTGCTGTAAATCTCCGTTCCGGTCAATAATTCCAAAATTTGCGCGCGCTCGTTCTTGTCAGCTTTCAAGAAGGCGTCAAAGCCTCCTTGTTCAAGCATAACGGCCTGACGGAATCTTTTGAAATCCAAGCCTATAAGCTCTTCGATTTTTTTTCGAGTGTCTGTAGTTTTGTCAGAAAAAATTTCGCCGGTCTTATAATCTGAAAGAACGTGCTTAGCAGTTTGTAATTTTTTGCTTGTCTTAGAAAAATGCTGCGACCAAGAACTAATAAATTTTTTCCCGTCGGCTTCAAAAACGACTTTCGCGAAACATTCCCGCGTTTTGCGCGACATAATTTCATTTTGCTTCTCGCTAATTACTCCAAGCCGCGGCGTCTGACCATAAAGTGCTAGGCATATAGCATCAAAAATTGTAGTTTTGCCCGCGCCGGTCGGGCCTGTTATCGCAAAAATTCCATCGCTCTCATAAATCTTGTTAGATAAATCTATCTTCCATTGCCCGCGCAAGGAGTTTAGATTTTTTAGTTCAATTTCTAAAATTTTCATTTATTTTTAGCTACAGCCTTTCGCTTTGAAGAATTTTGTTATACATAAGCATAAAAATTTCTCGTTGACTTTGTGGCGTGTTGTGCTTTTCGAAAAAAATTTCAAGCATCTCTGACGGCGAAATCTCTTCAAGAGTTTTTGAAAATTCGTGATTAAAATTTTCTCCCGGCCGCTTGCTCTCGTCACGCAAACTTAAAACTTCAATTTGGGGGAAGAGTTTCACGCGCTCGCTAATCCGTTCTTGTAAATCGCCCTGCGTTTCGTTGCCGGTGTATGTAATTTCGAGCCAAATAGATTCATTTTGAAATCCTAAAACGTCAATCGCAGAAAAAATTTCATCAAGGCCACCTGTAATTCGTTCAATTCGTTGAAAAACAGGGACAGAAATTTCTTTAACGTTGATTAAATTTTCGCCTTCGAGTTCGAGAACACAGACCGCTTTATTTTTGCTGACTTCTCCGAATCCCATTGCGAGCGGTGCGCCACTATAACGAATATTTTCTCGCCCGATTTTTTGCGGTGAGTGCAAATGGCCAAGCGCCGTGTAAGTCAAAAAGTCCGGGAATAAATCATCGCCGACTTCAATCGCCGTGCCCACGTAAAGAGAGCGTACGCCGTCGCCGTCGGTTACATGTCCGCCCCGCGCGAATAAATGACCCATTGCGACAATCGGAATTTTAGAATCGCCGCGCAAATTCAAAGCGTGAGAAAAAATTTTTTCATAATGATTTTTGATTCCGGCTATTAAATTGCTTTCCATGTCATCGACTTCATCAGAAGCGCTAAAAGTTCGAACATCGCGATCTCGAAGGTAAGGCACAGCACAAACGATTAATTCTGGATTTCCCGAAGCGTCTTTGAGAGTTATAACTTCGTCTTCACACGCCTGACCGACAACATGAATTTTGAAGAGCCGCAATAAATTTTTAGGAGCGTCAATGAAAGTCGGTGAATCGTGATTGCCGGAAGTTATTACGATATGTTGGCACGAAGATTGAGCTATGCGGCTTAAAAACGAATAATAAAGATCCTGCGCTCTCGTTGAAGGCGTCGTGTTGTCAAAAACATCTCCAGCGACGATTAGAGCATCAATATTTTCATTTTTAATTAAATTTTCGAGCCACGAAAAAAATTTTTTGAACTCGTCATAACGTTCACGATTTTTTAATCTTCGTCCTAAATGCCAGTCGGAAGTGTGCAAAATTTTTTTTATCACGCTGATTTTCCCTCACCTGCTAGAATTAACAAAAAATTTTAACATGCGGGTGAAATTAAAAAATTGGAATGGCAAATTTCTCAACTTTTTATAATCTGTCCTTTGATATTTATAGGCGGAGTAATTGACGCGATAGGCGGCGGCGGCGGTCTGATTACGCTTCCGGCGTTTTTGATAGCGGGCTTTCCTGTTCATTACGCGATAGGCACGAACAAAGTAAGCTCGGCTATGGGGACTTCGATAGCGTTCACAAAATTTTTGCTTGATGGCTACATGCCTTTGAAATTGTCGGCGTGCGGAATAATTTTCGCGATGCTTGGCTCGTCATTAGGAGCACGAACAGCACTCTTAATTAGCGATCACGCTTTCAAAATTTTGATGTTGTTCATACTGCCTATAACGGCCGTTTACGTTTTCAAAAGTCAAAATCTCTTGACCGAAGAAAAAGATTCGGCCCCGATAAGCACACGAACTTATATAATTTGCGTGCTCGTTGCTTTCTTTTTAGGATTTTACGACGGCTTCTACGGACCCGGCGCCGGGACTTTCATGTTGTTACTATTGGCGGGCGCAGCGAAGTTGAGCGTTCAGAAGGCCAACGGCGTAACGAAGGCGATAAACTTTGCAACTAATATCGCGGCTATAGCAGTCTATTTCATGAACGGCAAAGTGATTTTCATAGTCGGAGCGACTGCGGGGCTTTTCTCGATTGCTGGTAACTATATCGGCGCGAGATTTTTTGAGAAGGGAGGAGCAAAAGCCGTCCGGCCTGTTATACTTGTTGTATTAAGTTTATTTTTTGTACGCGTGATTTATGATTTAGTTTTTTAATTTTAGTCGAAAGGATTTGATTTAATGTTTAAGCGCGGATTTATTTTTACGCTTGCGGCAGTTTTAATTTTTTCTCTTGCGTGTGTTTCGTTCGCTCACCCGGGCAAACTCGACGCTAACGGCGGCCATTATGACAAAGAGACCGGCGAGTATCATTATCATAAAGGCCCCAATGCTCTTCAAAGTCTTGAAATTCGACGCAACACTGTTTATAAAGCGAAGGTCGAACGCGTTGTAGACGGCGACACGGCGATTATATCTTTTGTTTTCGACGACGGCAGCAAATATTTGAAAGAGCGCGTTAGATTCCTTGGCGTTGACACACCCGAAACTGTTCACCCGAATAAGCCCGTCGAATTTTACGGCAAAGAGGCGAGCAACTTCACGAAGTCAGAACTTACAGACAAAATCGTATGGCTTCAGACAGATGTCGAAGTCAAAGACCGTTACAGCCGAATGCTTGCTTACGTTTGGACTAAAGAGCCAACGAAAAAAGACCTTGACGACGAGGCCGCAATTCGCGAATACATGTTCAACGCGAAATTATTATTAGACGGTTACGCGCAGTTAATGACCGTTCAGCCGAACTCAAGATACGCGAATTTGTTTGTGCACTTCCAGCGCGAAGCACGCCAAGAAAATAAAGGACTTTGGGGCAAGGAACCCAACGAATAAATTTTTTTAACTTCCTAATCTCTACTTCCTAACTCCTAACTGTATTTCATGCAGTCAGATAAGAATAAAAAAATTTTAATTCAAACGGCCGTCATAATCACGGTGTTATTTTGTGCCGCTGTAGCCACTAACGGACTTGCGATTTTCTACAGCGGTTCTGATTCTTACATGTCCGAATTAATCGAGGATAAACGAAATTTGACTCACTATGTCGGCGGCATGATGAGCAGTTATAAATCTATAGCGTGGCTTCTGGATTATTGGCTTGAAAATTACGAACTCATTGACACTTCTCGCGACTTTGACAATCTTCAAAAATATATTCAAGTTCCCTCAAATTTTTTGATTCATCGAAAGACCGTAACGCCCGACGAAATTGAAAACTTGCTGCCGGATCAGCAGCTTTTATTTGCGGAGTACTGTTATCGAGAACTGATGGCAAATTTTGATGAAGTCAAAACGATGTTGCGGCCATTTATTTTATATTGTGTTCGTCCGCTTGATAATCAAGAGAACGCGGCCTTTGTTTTTTTTAACGCTGTCGATAAAGAAAATCACGATGAATTTATAAAAGAGCAGCTCGGCACTATATGGTCGCTGGATATATCGAAGCACCCTGTTATTAAATCAATGTACGAATCCGGCCAAGAGTCCGACGAATTTGAAAATGTCAAAGTTAAAAAAGAAGAAATTCTTTACGGTTACATGCCGCTGAAAGTTGACGAAAAAATTTTGTGCCACATTACGGCGGCGTTTCGTTGGGACGACGTCAAAGCCGCGATTTATAACAGCGTAATCTCCGTTGAAATTAAAAATGCCTTATCCCTTATCATAGCCGGGGGCGTGCTGATGTTTCTGCTTTATATGTTGCTCCTGCGTCCGCTTGCAAAAGTTCAAAGCAGCGTTCGAGAGTTCACGCGACGAAAAGACAGCGCCTCAATCGTTGACGACCTCGAGACAATAAAATCAAAAAATGAAATCGGACGCCTTGCTGATGATGTTTCGCTCTTGGCCGTAACGCTTGATCAATATACAGAAGAGGCCACGCGGCTTTCAGCAGACAAGGCGCGAATTGCTACGGAGCTTTCATTAGCTGCGACTATTCAGGAAGGAATTTTGCCGCGGGATTTTCCGAACGTGAAAGAGTTTTCACTGTACGCTTCAATGAGGCCGGCGCGAGAAGTCGGCGGAGATTTTTATGATTTCTTTATGATTGACGATGACCACATAGCGCTAGTTATCGGTGATGTATCAGGCAAAGGGATTTCAGCGGCACTCTTCATGATGACGGCGAAGACGGTTTTGAAAGATTGTGCGCTCTCGTTGGACAGGCCAATCCAAAATATCGTTCGTGAAGTCAATGATAAATTATGCGAAGGCAATGAAGCGATGTTGTTCGTTACACTTTGGTTTGGAATAATGACGATCTCGACGGGCGAAATTAATTACGTGAACGCTGGGCACGAATATCCCGCTTTGCGTCGCAACGGAGAAAATTTTGAAATTGTCGAAGATATTCACGCGCGGCCTTTAGCGATTTTGCAAAATCTTGTGTTTTCGTCTGGAAAAATAAATTTGCAAAGTGGCGACACGATTTTTTTATACACTGATGGCGTTATTGAAGCTAATAATCACGACGGAGAATTATTTGGCGAAGGTGGCCTTGTTGAAACTCTAAATAAAAATTCTGACGCAGCACCTAAGGAACTCGAAGCCGCAGTTTTGAACAGTCTAAACGAATTTAGCGGCAGTGTTTCGCAATTTGATGATATAACTATGCTATGCTTGAAATATTTTGGAAGATAAAAACAAAAGGAGCCTTTCGACTCCTCTTGCTGTCATTCTCACCTTTAGTTTTAAAAAGACTCTATTGAGCCTCAAACATATCCTTTCCTACTGCACACAGCGGGCAAACCCAATCTTCAGGAACATCTTCCCACGCAGTCCCCGGAGCGATTCCGTTATCAGGGTCGCCTTTTTCAGGGTCATAAACATAACCGCACACTGTGCAAACATATTTCGCCATATTATTCATAACCTCCCTTTTTTTAATTAGGAAACAGAGATTAAAAAATAAATTTGCAAATTTCTCTTTATCCTGTTGCCTATTATAACAAATAACGAAGAATTATTAACATACGCTTACTTCGCTCTTCACTATTTCAAAATCATCATTATTTAATTTTTCAATTTCTCTAATGATTTCATTGTTTTCTTCATCTGAGACTTCGTTAAAATACGACTGCTGATATTGTAATGTATTTTTATGCAATTTTGTTGTTACATTAAGCATTACACAACACACTCCTTTATTTAATAATTTTCACATAAAAAACGGCCTCCCACTTTCGGAAGACCGCAATTTTAAACAACCGCTAACACTTCTTTTTGTTCTTGTTCAAGTTCTATCGGCGGCTCATCGAGATTATAAAGATAAATTCCCATTCCATATTCTCCCAATCCGTCATGCACAAAACCGACAGCCTTGACGACTTCCTCGATCCTTTCCATGTCAGCTTTTAGCATAGGACTTGTCTCTTTCGCGTATTCTTCAAAATCATCCCAAGTTCTGACATCTTCATATTTCATAATTTATGCCCCCTTATATATTCATCTCGCTCTTTTTTGGCTTTCCTGATCTCATCTTTGGGCGTTTTCTCCGTTGTTTTTCTAAAATGATGTAACAAAACAAACGTATCCTTAAGCCAACAAAAATAAAATATTCTGTTATCTCCAGGACGCAATTCCCAAATATCTTCGTCTATGTGCTTTGTATATTTTGCAGGCATATTTGTTCCCTTTTCCATAAGCAACTTAACATGGGAATAGATTTGATCATATTTTATTCGAGCGTCTTTGTTCCTGTCCGCCTTGAGCAAAAGAGAGTTTATATAATCAGCTAATTCACTTTTCCCTTCGCTATCTCTGTAAAAATCTATTTTATACATATCCACATGCCTCTTGAAATTAATTTGTGAATTATATCACAAATTTTTTCACTCCTAATTCCCAACTAATAAAAAACCCGGAACTTCCACTCTCGGAAATCCCGGGTTCAAATTCAAAATTCTTTTTCTTTGTGAAGCCGAAGCCTCACGCCTTTTTTACGCTGTTTGTGTTTCTATTTTTACTGCTCGCTCGATTAGAAGCTTACGCTCGTTCTGAAGCGGATGCTGTCGTCGTTGTCTACACCGTCTACATCAAAGTCAGTATGAATGTAGTTAAGGCCCATCGTTGTGTAATCATTGAGCTTGTACTGTACACCGACGCCAACTTCAAACGGCTTAATATCTTTACCATTATCAGCAGCTTTTTCTCTCTTGTAGCCATAGTAGAAGATGTGCGTTGCCCACTTTTCGTTCCATTCCTGACCAAGAGCGACTCTCCAATACTTAATATCTTCGTCTGCCTGATTGCCAAGCTTCTCA
>CAJORD010000248.1 GCA_905236605.1 uncultured Synergistales bacterium
AATGCTAGCGAGCCGCTGCGAACATAGATTATTATTACGGTGGGACAACGTAGCGCACAGATTATCACGTTACGGACGCGCCGCAGGGTTAATTAATGACTCGCAATGGGAATTTCTTGAACGTCGCTTTGAAAACGAAAACGAAGAAATTGCGCGCCTTAAATCTACAAAAATTTCTCCGTCGAAAGAAATCGAAGCTCTTTGCACGGAATACGAAGCCGAAATTTTAGTCGACTCGATGACGCTTGCGGACTTTCTCAAACATAGAGGCGTGAATTACGAATTAATTTCAAAAATTTCGCCCGCTGAAAAAATTTTGTCGCGTGAAGAAGTCGCTCATATTGAAACAGAATTGCGTTACACGGGCTATCTTGAACGTGAAGCACGCGTAGCCGAAAAAATGAAAAATTTCGACAGCGCTAAAATCCCCGAAGATTTTAATTACGATTCTGTAATAGGACTACGCTCCGAGTGTCTTCAGAAATTAAAACACTTCCGCCCCGAGTCATTAGGCCAAGCGCTTAGGATTTCCGGCGTAACGCCCGCAGACGTTCAATTAATTTCCGTAATTCTTTCTCGCAACGAGCGAATTAAAAATTAAAAATCATGACTGACGACGAAGAACAAAAATTTTCTTTTAACGCCGAGCGACTTTTTCCCGAGGCTGCCCGGCGCGTCAAAATTTTAGAAGCCCTCAAAGAATCGTGGGGGGAATATATTCGCAATCCGGCGCTTGCTCGTCATTCGTACCCGTATAATCTTGGAGTTAATGAAATTTCAATTTCTGTTGACGACGAACAATCAAAGGCGATGCTCATCAGAATGCGCGGAAACATTTCGCGAATTTTAAAACGTCTTGACTATACGCCAAGGGGCGAACTTAAATTAAATATCACGATGGGCGAACCGTTCAAAGTTAAAGAAGTAGAAATAGGTGCAAGTCCTGCGCGTCCTGCAAAAGTCGAAATCACTGACGAAGAACTAAACGAAGCAATGAAAGGCGCTCCTGAAGATTTGCCCGAAGACATTAACCGCGCAATCTCGCATTTGAAAATCTTTCTCGAAAAACGTTTTCCACAAAATAACGTATAATTTTCATAATTTAATTTCATTTTCAAGAAGGGAGTTTTTAACATGCTGACACACCCAGAAAAGACGCTCGGAGTTCTTGGCGGTATGGGGCCGGCTGCTTGCGCTGAATTTTTGAAAATTTTGGCGCGTGACGCTCCAGCGAAAGACGATTCGCAGCACCCAAAAATTATAATGTTGTCCGACCCGGCGACGCCTGACCGAAGCGACGGACTTATGGGGATCGGCCCTGACCCGTTGCCCGTAATTCGCAAAAATCTGCTTCAGCTAGTTGAATGGGGCGCGGACGTTCTCGCGGTTCCGTGTAACACGGCGCATTATTTCATTGACAGATTTAGAGATGAAATCCCCGTGCCGCTAATTCATATTGTCGAAGTTACCGTTGAGGCCGCTAAAGAGCTAAGCAAAGGAAATTGTTCATGGTTACTCGCGACCGACGGGACTCAAAAGAGCCTAATCTATCCTGCGTGCGCCGAAGAACGTCATTATCATTTTTTAAAACCGTCCGACGAACAGCAAACTAAAATTCAATCTTGCATTCGTTATGTGAAATCTGGCGACATGAAAACCGCGGGCGAAATCATGAACGCCGTAGTTAATGAGCTATGGAGCGAGCGCAATGTCCCTGTTACGATGGGCTGCACGGAATTGCCTTTAGCTTACGAAGCGTCGGGCTTGCCTATGGAGCGTCAAGTTTCGAGCTTGAAGGCCTTGAGCGACGCTTGCATAAAATTTTTATACGAAGTTTAGATTTTCATTTTTCGTTCCTAACTCCTCACTCCTAATTCTTAATCGTCGTTGTGTTATGATTTACAAAAATTTTTAATTGAAAGGATTAATTTTGCACATGCCTGAAAATAATTTGCCGCAGCAATCACAGCCACAATATATATACGTTCAGTCGCCCCGCTACAATCAGCCCGAAGAAATGGAAATTGATTTATTTGAGCTCTTCGGAGCAATTTGGAAAAAGAAATGGCGAATAATCTTTTTAGGAATACTTGGCACTGCGCTTGGCCTCGCTTATGCTTTATATTTGCCGTTTATATACAAAGCCGAATCACGAATTATGCCGCAGGGTGGTTCGGGAGGTGGCGGAAGACTTGCGGGACTTGTTCAACAATATGGCGGCCTCGCTAGCATGATGGGGATCTCAATGCCCGAAGGCGCAGGCGGAACAGGCGCGGTAATGGTCGATATATTAAAAAGTGATACTATCATTGATACGATTACGGATCGTTTTAACTTAATGGAAGAGAACGAATGGGAATATCGAAAAACTGCCCGCGAAGCCATGCTCAAAAACTTTGATGCAAAATTTGACGACAAGGGCAGCGGCATCATCACCGTTTCATGGAAAGATAAAGA
>CAJORD010000249.1 GCA_905236605.1 uncultured Synergistales bacterium
ATCTGTCCGACCAAGCCGTCCCCGACCGTTAATAAACTATAATGTGCCGCCGCCCCTGCCGCGTCCATTCCGCGCATAAAAATTCCGATTGAAAGTCCGCCTATTATGTTAATGGTAGTGATTATTAAGCCCGCTATGGCGTCGCCCTTGACGAACTTAGACGCACCGTCCATAGCTCCGTAAAAATCTGCTTCGCGCTGAATATCCTGACGTCGTTGCTTGGCTCCTTGCTCGTCGATTAAGCCGGAGTTCAAATCTGCGTCGATTGACATTTGCTTACCTGGCATAGCGTCGAGTGTGAAACGTGCTGCGACTTCTGCAACTCGTTCCGCGCCTTTCGTGATTACCATCATCTGAATGATGACTAAAATCAAGAACATGATAATGCCGACGACGTAATTACCACCGACAACGAAATTTCCGAAAGCGTTTATAAGTTCGCCGGCGTTGCCATAAAGTAAGATTAGTCGCGTCGTTGAAACGTTCAAAGAAAGCCTGAACAGTGTCGAAATTAAAAGCAGCGTCGGAAAAATTGAAAGGTCTAGCGCGCGTTTGACATAGAAGGTAACGAGGAGCGTAACGACGCCGAGCGTTATATTCATTGCAAGGAGAATATCTATAAGCCACGTCGGGAGAGGCACGACCATCATTATTATAATGAGCACCATTAAGAGAGCTACGCCGATATCGGAATAGCTCTGAACTTTTTTTCGCATTGAACCTGAAGTGGCACCCACTGCCTCCGCCAAATAAAAATCCTCCGTTCATAAAGTCTGAAAAATTGTTTGTATTTTACACGAAAAATAAAAAAATTCCTCATTTTTGTGAAGAGCCGCGACCGCAGTCCGGGGTGGGTGGGAGGACAAGGGAGCGGCTTTGAAAAATTTGCTATATAATTCAAAAATAAAATCACGAACACAGGAACAGAAAATAAAAATGGAACACAGATCTTATTTTTTACAGATAACAGTTTTTTTTGCCCTCTGCCTCGCCTTATGTGCAGGCGTGTGGTACGGACTTCAAACTCTTGAAGATTATCGCGAAGAATATGACATGATCGTCAATGAACGTGATAACTTTGAAACTATTATGGACGGTCTTCGCGCAAAAAATAAAACTCTTCAAAGTATCAGCAAAGTTACTCTCGCCAACGTCAACACCAGTGCGGACAGCGTAGCTTTTTATTCCGAGGTTCAAAGATTAGTTCAGGAAAATTCTTTGAACATGTTATCAATGCAATACGACAAAAATATTTTATCTTTGCAGTTGCAGGGAAATTATTATTCACTCGTGCATTTATTTGCGGACTGGCGCGAAATGCCTTTTGCCTCACGCGTTAACGCTTTGAAAATTACAAGAGATGCTCAATCACCCGCGGACTTAGTTGACGCTGAATTAACTTTAGAGGCTTGGACGGAATGAACGCTTTAATTGAAACATTTGCGGACTTCTGGGAAATTTTAACGGGCGTCATCGATGACAACAAAGCTAAAATTATTCGCTTGCTGTGCTTCACGCTGCTTTTATTTGGAATTGCATGGGCGGCACTTAATTATTTCAAAGCTGACCAAATCGCGAACACGGAACTTGAATTTTATTCTGAAGAACGTCATCAACGCGACGACGGCTCAGCCTTAAAGCAAATGGCCGATCTTGCGAAAACTGTTCAAGATATGCGAGAAGGCGGCGAAGCGATTGCGGCAAAAATAAACGCTGCTCACACTCGCCCCTTCAATATCGACGGCTATAACGAAATGGGACTTGAAGACCTTGGTGAAGCCGTGAAGCCTGAAGATCAACTTCCTGACGGTGCAACCGCAGAG
Organism: uncultured Synergistales bacterium; assembly: GCA_905236605.1. GTDB lineage: Bacteria > Synergistota > Synergistia > Synergistales > Aminobacteriaceae > JAFUXM01. The sequence goes on from CAJORD010000249.1 coordinate 1,824, forward strand.
AACGCCGAAGAGAAAGAGCCAGAAATTTTCGTTCGTGCCGTGATGACGTCGGGCAAAACTCACGCCGCTATTCTCGATTTTGGGGAAGAGAAAGGCTATCTTGCTCGACGAGGAAACGAACTTCCTAACGCTCTTGGCCGAGTTATAAAAATCACTCCTAAGAGCATCACCGTAAGACGCGACAGAAAAACTTATACTTACGAAGTCGCAAGACTGGAAACAGAATTAGAAAAGAAATTAAGAAAGCAGAAAGCTGGAAAACAAGGTCAGCTTGGCGTAGAAAAATTTTTATTTGAAGGGACTGTTCCGGACGATAGCCCTTTAGGGACGAGCGTTAAAGAAGAAGAATTGAAAAAATAAAATTAAAATTTCCATTGTTCCCATTTTTCGATAGTGTACTGTAAACGCCGCGGAATTTTTTCAAACGCTTCCGCCTCGATTGAAATCTTAACTCCGTAAAACGCCTCCGCGATCGCTCCCGCCATTGACGCCGTAGCGGTCGTCTCTCCTCCTAAAAAAATTGCTTTTCTAATAACGTCCTCAAAATTTTCACCTTCAAGAAACGCAGTTAAAGCCGCTGAAAGAGTTTCAGGACATGTCGTAATAAAGTCAAAATTTTCACGAAGCTCTTCGAAAGTTTTTGTGAGTTCGATGCCGGAACGTTCTTGAAAATAATTTTTAATTTCGTCTTTGGATTTTTTCATTCGAGCAAGGAAAACCATTCCCGCCATAACGCGCGCGAAACTCACGACATCTTGATTTTTATTTGTAACTCGTGCGGCAATCTCTGCGAAACGTTCAACGTCTTCAAGATTATCAAACACCCACGCAATCGGCGACACTCTCAAAACGGAGCCATTACTTAAACTTTCATAAGGGAACGGCTCTTTCACATGAAGCCACGCAAAAAATTTTCTTCCATAAATGATTTTTTTTATTTTCCGGCCTAAATGTCGCATCCAGTAAATTAAACTGCCTCGGAACTGTCCCGCTGTGCAGACGTCGCCCGGAACTTTCATAGCGTGCATCAGAGCTTCAGCGACAGCCAAAGTCATTACGCTAATTTCAGTGCAGCGCGGCTGATTATCGCCCTTAGGGAAGAGGGGGAAGTCCAGATTTTCAGGTTTGCACCGTAGATAAGAACTTCCCAATATGTCCCCGACGACAGCGCCGAACATTTAAGATTTTGACCTCCATGAATCCCATTTATAAAGCGTAGTCGATAAAAAATTGTCGAGCTTCGGCAGAACCATTTTAGAAATTTCATCAGGGATTCCAAAAAATCCTTCGCCGATTGACGCTGCTATAGCTGTGAGAGTATCAGAGTCGCCGCTTAACGACACTGCACAGCGCACGACGTCTTCAAAATTTTCGCCCTCGATGAACGCCGTGATAGCTTCGGGAACTGTTTCTTGGCAAGCCTCAACATGATGATAATATGGGCGAATTTCATCAAGCGTTCTTGTTAAGTCGTAATAATATTTTTCGCTGATGTAATGTTTTATTTCGGCCTTCGTCTTTCCCGTTCGTGCTAAGAAAATCGCCGCGGCTGTTGCCTTAGCTCCTCGAATGCCTTCGGGGTTGTTGTGCGTTACTCGCGAACTTACAGCCGCGAATCGTTCAACGTCTTCAATATTATCGAATGCCCACGCTACGGGCGAAACTCTCATCGCCGAACCATTGCCCCATGAGTTATAAGGCTGCGGCGTTTTGCTTGCGAAGAGCCAATCGAAAAAATTTCCGCCATATCCCGCATTAGGATAAGCGCCACCGAATGCGCGCATGGATTTTATTAAATAATGTTTGAATTCAGCTTCTGACGTAGCGTCGCCCTTGTTCGGCATTGAACACATTAAAGCGTCAGCTACAGCCAACGTCATCACAGTATCGTCCGTAAATCCTGAAGCGTCGCTGACGAGTGGATATTTTTTGCTGTAAGCGACTTTTCTGTTTCTGTCGAACTCAAACGGACTCCCTACAACGTCTCCGACAATCGCGCCTAACATTTTTTTCTATGCCTCAAACGGTTTGACATCTTTAACGGCATCGGCGGGATAAATTCTCTTAAATCCGTTGTCCGTGTCGATTAAAACATATTTGTCGTTGCCCATGCCAAGTTCTTTCATGTAAGAGAGCTGTCGAAGGCCGTGGCGCGTTTCAATTCTTTCAACGAGTGCTGCACGGTCTTGAGGTTTCAGAGCGTAAATTAAATCTACGC
>CAJORD010000250.1 GCA_905236605.1 uncultured Synergistales bacterium
GTCGGGGAAATTAGTTTCATTTACATCAACTTCAGCAAAAACTTGCAGCGGGAAACAAAACATCGCAAGAAGAGTCAAAGCGATAACGCAATTAAAACGTATAGCCTTCAAAAAAATCATCTCCTAAATTAAATTTTGAAAATCAGTTTACAAAAATTATTGAGATTTTCAAGATTTTTACTCTAAATTAGCTTCTTCGGTTTTAATCTCCCAATGAATCAGGAATGTTAAAGCACCGCGAAGCACAATAATCGCTCCCAAAATCGCAAGCTCGCTCCATTCTCGAACGATTACCGTTCGCAAGACCTCGCCACCTAATTTGAACTCGAGAGCAAGCGCGATCCCTTTCGCAAGCGTTAAACGAACTTTAGGGTCTCGAATGATACAGCCCCAAATCGTCTTTACAGTCGTGAATAGCAGTGTCGTTACTCCCGTGCATTCAAGGAGCAAGACTCCGCACTGAACTACAATCTGAAAAATTTCTTCGATATAATTCAAAAAATCCATTTTATTTTTACTTGAGCGATTTCGCTTTGTCCATTAAGTGTTTTAATCTTCGAGCCGTCGGTGGGTGAGAGTTGAAGCCGTTCGGTTGCGTTACGTATTTGTTGTCAGCGAAAGCCTTCATCGCGCGATACAGTCCCATCGGGTCATAGCCGGCCTTCTTTAATAATTCTGTTCCGTAGTCGTCCGCTTCGACTTCTTGGCCGCGACTGAAACCGCTCTCGGCTAAATTCATTCCGACGCTCCCGGCGGCTTGTGCGGCTTTGCCCGCTGTGCCTCCTACTCTCGAGAGCCCTAAAGATAAAATCGTCCAAAGGACGTTACGTCCGACGCCCTTGTTATAATGCCCGAGTCTTACGTGCCCGATCTCATGACCTAAAACCCCGGCGATTTGTTCTTCGGAGTTTAGAATTTTCATCAAGCCTTGCGTTACGTGAACACTGAAATCATTTTGAGATTTGAATTTCACCCAAGCGTTTGGTGAGTCGTCTTTTTCGTAATTAATCTTAACGACTTTGAAGCCGTCAGCCTCTGCGATGCGTTTCCAAGCCGCTTCGACAGTCGCAGAGTCAATAGCAGCTTGTGCGCAAGCGCAGAAGGTCAACACGAAAATCAAAATTAAAAAAATTTTTTGTTTCATTAAAATCAGCCTCCTTTATTTTGATATTATAAATTAATGTCCCGCCGCAAAACCACCAGCGAATCCCTCAGCCGCGCTTATAAGGGCACCGATAAAAAATCCTGCGACTTACATATCTGCAAAGATTTGATCTAAGGTCAGCTATTTTTGAATCTTTTCAACTGTGGTAAGTATAATATAAAGCAACGGCGTTCGTTCCTTGACAGAGTGGACAAATTCACCGTTGCGCTCTATTTGGTCGCGAAATTATTTCCAATAATCTACCGTATCAAGATCAATTCCAATATTCGCGGCTTTGAAGACAGGATTCTTTCCTGCGCGTCTTTGCTGCTGATAATCATCAAGTGCTTTGTAAACAACTCCGCCCAAAATCATTATGCTAGGAATGTTAATTAATGTCATTCCCGCCATCAAAATATCTGCTATTGCCCAAGCTGCTGACATAGGCAAAATCGCCCCGACCAAAATCACAAGCACGCAAACAAATCTGAACGCAGTCATGAAACCTTTCCCGGGCATTTTCTTGTTATTGATGAAAGCGAGCGCGTTATCAACGTAGAAAAGATTTCCGATTAACGTCGTAAACGCAAACAGAACCATCGCGAACGTTATGAACATCGGGCCAGCCGCTCCGAACTCCACAGAAATTGATTCTTGAACATATTTTGCACCTGCCACGTCCGCGCCCGGTGCTACTCCTGATACAAGGCACATGAATGCCGTAGCAGAACAAATTAAAATTGTGTCAATGTAAACTGAAAGCATTTGAACAAGTCCTTGCTTCACCGGGTGCGAAGTATCAGCCGCCGCAGCCGCGTTCGGTGCAGAACCTACGCCCGCTTCGTTTGAATATAGTCCGCGTTTA
>CAJORD010000251.1 GCA_905236605.1 uncultured Synergistales bacterium
AGAAACTCGCTGAATAAGCGAGTTTTTTGATTATTAAAATTCGCTTAACCTAAAATAAAATAGCTAAGTCAAAAATTACACCGTATAAAAAACCGTATAAAAATAATTCTATAAAATTTTTTCTACGGTCATACATAAAAAGGAGATTTACAATGTTAAATGAAGCGCAAGTAAGGAATATACAGCCGAAAGAGAAGACATTCATGCTTCGGGATGATCGTGGTTTGAATTTGAGAGTTGATCCGTCGGGACGAAAATATTGGATTTTCCGATATTGGGAAAATAAAAAAGAGCATCAAATTTCACTCGGGCCGTATCCTGATTTATCGTTAAAAGGCGCGAGATTAAAGCGTGATGAACTTCAGACCGCACGAGCGAAAGGCGAAAATATTTCAAGTCATTCTGGGAAAAATCCGCAAATTTTTGCTGATGTAGCTAATGAATGGTTAAAAATTCGTATGAGAGACAAAGCTGAACGTTATTTAGAATCTATTAATCAGAGATTAAATAAATATATTCTTCCGACAATAGGAACCATGTCTTTGAAAGAAATTTCTCCCAGATATATTCTTGATTTATGTCGCCACATTGAAGCTTCAGGATATTGTGAGACTGCGCGACGAGTTAAGGCTTTAATCGGGCAAATTTTCAGATTCGCGATTGCTTCAGGTTGGACTGACGCTGATCCGACAACTGCATTACTTGGGGCATTAAGTCCGAGACAGAATCAACATTATGCGACATTAACCAATCCGCAAGAAATTTCAATTTTAGTACGTGCTATGAAAGCGTATCCCTACACGCTGATCCGTTGTGCAATGTTATTTTCAATTTATACCGCCGCAAGACCGGGTGAAGTCCGTGCCGCTGAATGGTCTGAAATTAAAGATGATGTTTGGGATATTCCTGCCGAAAAAATGAAAATGAAACGACGGCATATAGTGCCTTTGTCATCACAGGTTAAAGCGATTATCGAAGAATTAAAGCCGCTGACAGGGAGAGGCCGCTGGTTGTTCCCGACTCCGCGCAATAACGGAAAGTGTATGTCCGAAAATGGAGTTCGAGTCGCTTTAAGAACGATAGGCTTCACAAAGGAGCAAATCACGCCTCATGGCTTCCGCGCAATGTTTTCGACAATCGCGAATGAACACGGTTGGAATAGAGACGTGATAGAAAGACAGCTTGCACATGTTGAAGAAAATTCAGTTAGAGGAGCATATAATCACGCCGAGTACATGCCTGAACGAATTAAAATCATGCAGTGGTGGGCTGACTGGCTTGACTCTTTATCTAACAGTCAGCCATCAACGTAATTCCCAAAGCTTCGCCAAAGGATTTTTCAAGAATTTTTATATCAAATCCGAACTCCTCATAACCATTAACCAAAATCGAAAAATAATCTTCGCTCGGTAAAGGCTTCACTTTTCGTGCTTCGACCGCTTCACGAGTCATGATGTAAACCATCGCGCTAACTTCGCCTAAATCTTCGCCGTCGAGCGACGTAACCGCGACTTTCAAATTCTTCTTATTATAAAAGCGCGGGAATCCTTCATAGTGATCTAAATTCTTCTCGTCTTGCTCTGAAATTTTCCAGACAAGAACAGGCGTGCAAAAATTTTTTCTTTTTTCGATCGTAGCATATTGTCGGAGTAACAGCCGCCAACCTTTTAACATCGCTGTGCCGACAATTTCAGCATCGGGCGTTCGATGCGCCATTTGTTCGCGCGACAAATTACTGCCATACGCAATATAAAATTTATCTGCCATTTTTAGCCGTTCCTTTCCCGTAGTCATGACCTTTGATAAAATTTTCGCCGGTCTCATCGCTTTCAGACAACACGGAAACTTCCATTCCGTCGAAATCATTTTCATCAAGAATAATTTCGGTGTTGTTCCATGCGTCGTAAGCTCTCTGATTCGCTTCTCGTTCATTATTGGCTTGGATGGAGACTACCTTGCGGTAGACCTCCATCACTGCGACTTTGTAAAATTTCATTATCTCCAAGCTCCGTTTCCGTTTACGTTCCTTAAAAGGAGCGTTCTCGCCGTTTTGAATTCCTCGCCGATGAAGCCTAATCTTAACATCCAGCATCGGAAAGCGTATTTTTCATTTTCGGTCTGCTGGGGCTTCGCGCTGGCGAATTTTAAGTCTTTCGCTAACTGGCTCATCGCGAGGCAAAGCTGAATGTAGGCTTTAAGCTGTCCGCAATGAATGCCGCCTTTTTTGCCATTGCTCGGTTCATCAAACTGGAAAAGTCTGAACTCGATCGTGCCTTTTGTGAAGCAGGCGTGATAGTTTAGCATGTGGTAGCGGCT
>CAJORD010000252.1 GCA_905236605.1 uncultured Synergistales bacterium
AGAGTTTACGCGCTCCGTGCCAATGAAGGGCAGAGGCTCCGGCTTCATCGTTTCAAGAGAAGGCTTAATTCTCACAAATAATCACGTCGTTGACGGTGTTGACAAAATCACGGTTTCGGTTTTGCTCAAGGACGGAAGCAAAAAAACTTATCCCGCGACAATCAAGGGCAATGACCCCGCGTATGACTTAGCATTAATTAAAATCGAACCTGATGAAAATCTTCCTGTGCTTGAACTTGGCGATTCAGACGCTCTCGAAGTCGGTGAATGGGTCGTAGCAATCGGCAATCCTTACGGCTTTGAACATTCCGTTACGGCCGGCGTAATCAGCGCGAAGAACAGAAGCATTCATGCGCAGGACGTAAATTTTGATGACTTTCTTCAGACTGACGCGGCTATAAACCCCGGCAACTCCGGCGGGCCGTTGTTAAACATGGAAGGCAAAGTCATTGGCATTAATACCGCTATCGTGCCTTATGCTCAAGGTTTGGGCTTCGCTATCCCCGTCAACAAAGCTAAAGAAATTATGGGCGATTTAGAATCTTTCGGTCATGTTAAACGCGGTTGGCTCGGCGTATCAGTTCGCAACATTACAGCCGAAATGGCGAAGGCCTACAAAGTCGAGGGCACAAACGGTGCAATGGTCAATGACGTTTTCAAAGGCGACCCGGCCGACAAAGCAGGCCTCAAGCGCGGCGATGTCATCGTAGAGTTAAACGGAGAGAAAATTAAAGACTCAAATGATTTCGTTCAGAAAGTTAGAACGCTCTCGCCCGGTACGATTGCAAAAATCGGGGTCGTTCGCAAGGGCAAGAAAATGAATTTTAACGTAAAACTCGCTGAACGCGCCAATTCTGCTGACGGAAGGCCAAGCGCTACAACTGAATCAAAATCTGACGCAACCGGAAGTGACGCTCTTAAAGATTTTGGAATTAGCAAAGTCGAAGCGATTAACGACAATTTGAGACGCGCTTACAGAATCGATTCTAACAGTGAAGGACTTGTGATAACGGAGCTTGCAAGAGATTCAAAAGCAAGTGCTGACGGCGAAATTCGCGAAGGAGATTTATTAATCGAAGTCAACGGTCAAGAAGTCAAAACTCCCGAAGACATTAAAAACGCTGTCGGCAATGATGAATCGATCGTGTTAATGATTGAGCGCGAAGGCTCGACATACTTCATAATGGTAAGCAAATAAAATTAATTAGGAATTAGGAGTGAGGAGTTAGGAATTAATCCGGCTCCTCATTTTTTTTATTTTAACGCGCTCACGAGCAAGCCTACTATGAACGTACTCGGCCCCATCGTTAAAAATATTTGCGGAATACTTACGCCCCAAGAAATCAAAACTCCTGCGCCAAGTGCCGCGACTGCCATAAAAATCGAGTCCGTGATATTTGAACAAGCGATGACACCAGAAACTTTTTCTTCGGGAGCTTTGCTCTGCATTACGGCATAAAGTGGCACAATATAAAGGCCGCCGCAAAAAGCTATAGCAAATAAACAAAACGTAATCATGAAATTTTCAGGCCGCGAAAAAAATTCTACAGCTCCAATTTCAATCGCGCCGGGCGCAACAGGAGGACGATCGCTGACGTACCACAATAGCACGCTCGCAACCGCGATCGCGTAAGCAGCCGCAGGAACATATTTTGTAGTAACTTCGCTCTTTAATATCGCGTTGCAGGCCATTGAGCCCAAACCGATCCCGCAAGAGAAAATCGCAAGGAAAGCCGTAGCTACGCTTTCATCAGTTCCTAGAATTAATCTTGAATACGTCGGGAACTGTGCTAAGAACGTCGCACCCACGAGCCAAAACCACGAAATTGCGAGCATAGCTCCAAAAACTTTTTTCATCGGAACGACATCACGGAACATTTCTAAAGTGCGTCCTACAAGATTGAAAGAAATTTTTCGAGTCTCATCTATCGGCTTTGTAGGAGGGATTAACATACTGCTGAGCCACCCCGCCGCCGCTATACTTACTGCTAAACCGCCGACCCAGAAAATTCCGTTCTCGCGCAAAATCATAAGTCCGCCAGCGATTGTCCCAGTTAAAATCGCTAAGTAAGTTCCCATTTGTATAAGTCCGTTACCCGCGATTAATTCATCTTCGTTCAAGTGTTGCGGCAAAATGCTGTACTTCGCAGGGCTAAAGAAAGCCGATTGCGCTCCCATTAAGAACAAAACCGCCATCAACAACCACACATTATGAACGTAAAAGCCGAGAGCCGCGCCGCTCATCACGACAATTTCAGCGAATTTCACCCATCGCATTAAGGTAGACCTGTCGAAACGGTCGGCTAAGTCGCTAGCAGGAGCCGCAAAAATAAAAAACGGAGCAATGAAAACTCCCGCGGCAGCATTAACTAAAATTCGCGAATCGACTCCAGTCACGTCGCCAAGTCGATACGTGATTAACATCATTAACGCACTCTTGAAAAAATTATCGTTGAATGCTCCCAAAAATTGCGTCAGAAACAGCGGCATGAAACGTCGCGTCAGTAATAATGAAAATTGATTCTTGCTATTCATTTATAATTCTCGTTTCCATTTCGTGCCCTGCGGTGTATCTTCGAGAACAATTCCGCGAGCTTTTAATAAATCTCTGATTTCGTCCGAACGTGCAAAATTTTTATTTTTTCGAGCTTCTGCGCGTTCTTTAATTAAATTTTCAATTTCGGCGGCCTCGTCGTCACGTTCGGCTTCTGCGTCGTCTTTGCCAATCACGCCCAAAATTTCATCATAGTCATCAAGAGCTTTCTTTGACGCAGTGAAGAACTCGCCCGGAAGTTTTTCATTTTCTTTCAACGACGTGTTAATCAAATGAACGACATCAAATAAAATTCCCATGGCTGCGGCCGTGTTGAAGTCGTCGTTCATGGCGTCAGAAAATTTTTTATCAAGCTCTTTGAGTTCGCTTTCATATTTATTAATATCGAAGTCGGCGTTGTTGTCCTGTCGAGTTTTTGCGGCGAAATCTAAATCGCTCTTGCAGTTTCGTAGACGTGCGACACCGGCTACAGCTTGCTCAAGTCCTTCGGTGCTGAAATTAATCGGACTTCGATAGTGCGCGCTCAACATGAAGAAACGTAAGGCCAAGGGCGGATATTTTTCAATCGCAGCGCGGGCGGTCATGAAGTTCCCGAGAGATTTTGACATTTTCTCGCTGTCAATTAATAAAAATCCGTTGTGCAACCAATAATTTACAAACGGCTTGCCGTTATTAGAGGCGGCTTCGCTCTGCGCAGCTTCGTTTTCGTGGTGCGGGAACATTAAATCGACTCCGCCGGAATGAATGTCAATGTTTTCGCCGAGATATTTCGATGACATCGCCGAGCATTCAATGTGCCAACCGGGACGGCCTTTGCCCCAAGGACTTTCCCACGACGGCTCGCCGGGCTTTTCAGCTTTCCATAATGCGAAGTCGAGAGGGTCTTTTTTCTTTTCGCCGGGTTCAATTCGCGCGCCGGCTTCGAGGTCTTCAAGATTTTGTTTGCAGAGTGAACCGTAATTCGGCCAGCTCTTAATATCAAAATAGACATCTCCGTCAGAAACATAAGCGTGGCCATTCGCGATAATTTTTTCGATTGTCTGAATGATTTCGTTAATGTGTTCTGTTGCGCGCGGAGCGACATCAGGTTTTCTAATTCCTAGTGCGTCAGCGTCTTTATTATATTCGGCGATAAATCTTTCAGCGAGTTCAGCGACTGTAATTTTTTCTTTGTTCGCGCGTTTAATCATTTTGTCGTCGATGTCCGTGAAGTTCTGAACGAACGTAACTTTATAACCTTCGTGTTCGAGCCAACGTCTCAAAACGTCAAAGACGATGAACGGTCTTGCGTTTCCAATATGAAAAAAATCGTAAACGGTCGGCCCGCATGAATAAAAACTCACTTGTCCTTCTTTAATCGGCACGAATTTTTCTTTCTTGCGTGTTCGGTCGTTGAATAATTCGAGAGTCAAATTTTTCACTTGTCCTTTCTGTTTTTTGGGGGATATTTTAGCGCAAATTTTTTTGTTATAGTTTTTATTTCCACGAGTTGCGCGGGGATTTTCTTTTTTGAAGTTATTATAGTGCCGTCTTTGTCGAGCCTCCCGATATAATGCCTTCTGTTTTTTGGTTGTCCGTTTTCATCGCGATAACTTTCTGCGAGATAAACATATGTAGAATTTTTTACTTTTTTAGTTATAATATACAAGTAAAAAAGTCCTTCCGAATAAATTTCCCAAAATTATAACAGAAGGACGGGGTTTTGGTCACTACTTTGGTCACTACATAAATCTCAAATTTTATTTGCCGTCATCGAATTCCACAAAGACGATTTTGAAAATAATTTTTTGATTCTTCATGCTAATATTGATTTTTAATTATAAATTCTTCCCAAATATCTTTTGCTTTAAGGTCTTTTAATCCGTAAGTTTGAATCGCGTATGCCGTCATTTTAACTTCAAAGGTGTAATCCCTATCTAAATCTAGTGTGGAGCCATTAAAAGTAACATTGCTGATAAAATTTACTTTTTGATTTTTAGGCAACGCGGCACACTTTCCGTCATTTTGGTCATTGTCGTAATAATAGATAAGATGATCCTCATCTACTTTTTTCCAGTTATATAATTCATTGGTCTCCAGTTGAAAATACATTGGTATATCATCAATTTTTACAAACACAAACGCATCAATAGTTCCTGTATTCTTCACGTAAGTGTCTAAGTTAATACTTTGTCCGTTTAAGATTGGCTCATCATAATAAGAAACACCAGAAAATTCAATGTCAAAATCTCCAGTTACGTAATTATTGCCATTATGATAGCCGACTTTCGCGACTCTGAAATTTGCTGTATAACTTTGCCAAGTTTGTAAATAATTGGACGCCATGACCCCCACCGCAAATGAAAGCAAAATTGACAAAATCGTCAGAAACGTGCGCTTGTTCTTTGATTCATTCTTCGACATAAAAATTTCCCCTTCTTAAATTAATTTTTGTGGTTTTAATTCTACGAAAGAAAAAGAATTTTTATCGCAACGTTTCTGCGGAAAAGAACAGAAATAAAAATCATGTTTCAAAAATGCGAGCTTGAAAAAATTTTCCCTGATTTATAATAGGCAAGTTAAAAATTTAAATTAAGGAGAGAAATTTATCATGAGCAAATTCGATGTTCCATATAAAATTTATCTTGATGAAAAAGAAATCCCTTCCTCGTGGTACAACGTCCGCGCCGACATGAAAACAAAGCCAGCGCCGCTTATTCACCCCGGGACGCTCAAGCCGATGACGTTCGAGGACATGCGACCGATTTTTTGCGACGAATTAATTAAACAAGAACTCGACGATGACACTGCATATATAAAAATCCCTGACGAAATTTTGAACTTTTATAAAATGTATCGTCCTTCGCCGCTTACTCACGCGGTCTTTCTTGAAGAAGCTTTAGGAACTCCCGCGCATATTTTTTATAAGTTCGAAGGCAACAATACTTCCGGCTCTCACAAATTAAACTCCGCAATCGCTCAAGCATATTACGCTAAGAAACAGGGCCTCAAAGGCGTAACGACTGAAACAGGAGCGGGACAATGGGGAACAGCGTTAGCTATGGCGTGCTCGTTCTTCAAACTCGGCTGCAAAGTTTACATGGTGAAAGTTTCTTACGAACAGAAGCCCTTTAGACGCGAAGTCATGAGGACTTACGGAGCAAGCGTAACGCCTTCGCCGTCAATGGAAACTGAAATCGGACGTAAGATTAATGCCGAGCACCCGAACACGACTGGCTCATTAGGCTGTGCAATTTCTGAAGCTGTCGAAGTCGCTGCGTCAACAGAAGGCTATCGTTATGTTCTCGGGATCGTCTTGAATCAAGTTTTGCTTCATCAGTCAATCATCGGTCTTGAAACTAAAGCGGCTTGTGAAAAGTACGGAATCAAACCCGACATTATAATCGGTTGCGCAGGAGGCGGATCGAACTTAGGCGGTCTGATTTCGCCGTTCATGGGAGAAAAATTGCGCGGCGAAGCAGATTATGAGATTATCGCGGTAGAGCCTGCGAGCTGTCCTAGCTTCAC
>CAJORD010000253.1 GCA_905236605.1 uncultured Synergistales bacterium
ATGCGAAATTATCTTCGACTTTTATTTTTTTGTCCGATAGTTTTACGGGTTGTTACAGACTTCCCCCGACCTGCTCCTTCAGACCCTCCTCGCGCCGTCGAAACCTGTCGCCCCCTAATTAAAATTTTTATTCTTAATCATAATCACCATTGCCACGAACTGCGCGCGCCATATTTCTCTTTGCATCGCGATCAGCTATCATGTCGCGTTTATCGTGAGCAGTTCTTCCTTTCACAAGGCCTAATTCAACCTTCGCCCGCCTTCCGTTCTTGATATACACGCTCAACGGAACAAGGGTCAAACCTTTTTCGCGAATTTTATTTCTTAAGCGTATAAGCTCGTGCTTGTGCATCAATAATTTTCGGTCGCGTTCCGGCTCATGATTATAATACGTGCCTTTGTCATACGGTGATATATGAACACCAAACAGCCATAGCTCACCATTTTCAATCGAAGCGTAGGAATCTTTCAAATTAAGATTGCCTGCTCTAACGCTCTTTATTTCGGTGCCGGTTAAAACTATTCCGCACTCAAACGCATCGAGGACAAAATAATCATGTCTCGCTTTACGATTTTGTGCTACTGTTTTATTATTATCATTCGCTCTAGACATATTGTAAAATTTATCATGAAAAATTTTTTTTGCAAGCGTTATAAATATATTTCTTTTAAGCGAGATAAGAATATATTCAAAAATCTTATTAATTTTATTAGATCTGTTATCTAACAAAGAAGCCCTTAGGCCGAATCTCTTCCACCTGTTTCGGTGGCGAGAAGATAAAAATGCGAAACCGCCCTGCAAAGTCAGTTATGCGTTAGTAAACAGACGGTCTCGACATGTGCAGTCTGTGGAAACATATCGAACGCTTTAATTTTTATTAATTCGTAGCCATGCCCGGCGAGAATTTTGCAATCTCGTGCGAGCGTTGCAGGGTTGCACGAAACATAAATAATTTTTTTGACGCCAAAATTATTTACAGCTTCGAGAACTGTTCTTTCGCAACCATCGCGCGGCGGGTCTAAAACTACGGAGTCGTAATTGTCTTTCAAGTCTTCGATAACATCTTCTGAACGTCCGCAAAGCGTTTCGACGTTTTCAAAACCATTCGCGCTTAAATTTTTTGCTGCCATCTTGACGGCTCCGCGCCATTCTTCGACGCTTGTAACATGCTTAGCTCTTTCAGCAAGATAACATGTTAAAGACCCCGTGCCGCTGTAGAGTTCCAAAATATTTTTGTCGCCGTCGGCAAGTCCTGACGCGTAAGAAAATAATTTTTCTGCTTGTCCCGTATTAATTTGAAAAAACGAAGTCGTATCGAACAAATATTTATATTTTCCAAGTCGTTCGGATATTAAGCCGGAGCCGATTAAATTTTCGGTGTAAGTCCCTAAAATCACGTTGCCAGGTTTTGAATTATGATTTAATGTGAGAGTGTCGGGCCGCGCTTCATTGCCCAACGTTACGAGAGCTTTAACGCTCTTGGCCGACAACTTGCCATTAATCACGAATGACAACAACGATTCGCCGGTGTTAATTCCTGTTCGTGCGATTATATGACGAAGCTTGCCTTTATTAGTTTGTTCGTCGTAGCCGTCGAAAGGAAATTTTTTATTTTGATTAAGTTCGTCTAAAATTTTTCCGTAGATTTCATTTAATTTTTTCGCATTCACTGGACATTGACGAATTAATTCTAATCTGTGAGTTCCGGCGCGATAAAATCCCGTTGCGATTCGTCCCTTGAAATTTTGAACAGGAAACGCGGCTTTGTTTCTATAATTCCAAAATTCTGGCGACGGTTCGCAAGTTAGATTTTCAAAAATTTTTGCGTTGAAGCCGCCTATTCGTGCCATAGCGTCGCGAACGATTCCGGCCTTTAATTCTAATTGTGTTTTATAATCGGCATGTTGAAGCTGACAGCCTCCGCAGCGTCCGTAATATTTGCATTTTGGAACGGCGCGCCCTGTTGAAGATTTTATAATTTCGATTGTGTCAGCGATTGAAAAATCCTTTTTACGCGCAACGATTTCAGCCTTCACGATTTCGCCCGGCAATGCTCCACGAACGAACACGACCCCACGCTGAGTCCTTGCAATTCCGGTTGCGTCGCCGGACATTGAATTTATTTTTAATTCTAAAATTTCGTTATGATTCATCTTACTTCCTCATTCCTAATTGCGCTTGCGCCGTGTCCTTCCCACTCAAAATTTTCACCGAGATAGAATTTTCGCGCGAGTTCGTTATCTGCGACTTCTTCGGGAGTGCCTGATAAAAAAATTTTGCCGGCGTGAATTAAATACGTTCGGTCTGTGATTGAAAGCGTTTCGCGGACGTTGTGATCCGTGATTAAGACCCCGTAGCCCTGCGCCTTCAAATCCTGAATCATCGACTGAATATCAGCTACTGCGATCGGGTCAATGCCGCTGAAAGGTTCGTCAAGCAAAATAAATTTCGGTTTCAACGTCAAGGCCCTTGCAATTTCGACGCGACGACGCTCGCCGCCCGATAACGAGTAGCCTTTAGTTTCGGCTATGTGAGTGATTTTGAATTCGCGCAATAATTCGTCCGTGAGTTCGTTAGCATAACGCCGCTGTCCTGTTTCTTCCCAGACGAGATTAATATTTTCGCGCACGGTCAAATTTCTAAAAACCGAAGCTTCTTGCGGCAAATATCCAATGCCGGCGCGGGCACGCTGATAAACTGCGAGATTTGTAATATTATTAAAATCCAAAAGCACGTTGCCCGAATCCGGTTTTATAAGTCCGACTATCATATAAAAAGATGTCGTTTTGCCGGCACCGTTCGGGCCAAGAAGTCCGACAACCTCGCCCGCATTCACTTGAAGACTTACGCCCCCGACGACAAGGCGGCCGTCATACTCTTTTCTTAAATCCGAAGCTATAAGCGTGTTCATTTATCTTTCTGCCTCTTGCTCTTGCTCGAATTAGATTTTTTATTTTTTGTCGTTGTTGTCGAAGTCGATTTTGTTTTTGAATTTTTAGATTTAGGCTTTTCAGTTTTAATCGTGAGTTCTTCTTTAAGCTCTTCATTTATGCTCTTGGGAGTGTTGATTTTTACATTTTCGTGCGATAAGTCGATTGTGATTTCGGCTCTATCCATGCTAACGACGCCATTTTTTTCACGCGTCAGACCGCCTAACGCTTCTACACGATTTTCGCCGGGAAAATAAACGACTGAATCAGATTTCAAAGTTC
>CAJORD010000254.1 GCA_905236605.1 uncultured Synergistales bacterium
ACCGCGTCTTCTGTTCCTATTGCCATTGAATAAATGTCCCACGCTCCCCACGCGGCCATTATCCAACCGGCTATTGGTATAGCGGCTCCGGCTAGCTTTCCTACAGCACCGTTAGCGGCTTTTCGTAAGAGAAGCTGTCCTAATTTTTTCTGAAGATACTTTTTTCCAATTACAGTTAGTATTCCGCCGCCTAATGCCGCAAATGATAATCCTGTGCTTACGTTGTATTTCTCTGATAAATCTCCCGCAATATCCTTAATGATTGCCGCGCCTTGACTGCTGGTAACAGAGTCATAATCCTGACGAAGCTGTGCCTGTACCATTGGATTATCGCCGAGTTCAAAAAACATTCTTGCATTAGTTTCTTCGTAGTAATTTAAAATGTCTTTTCGCAACGTGTCGCCCCATGACTCTTCAAGCTCCGCGACAAATTTTTCATAAATTGGAGAGAATTTGAAACCGGCGGCCTCTTGTATCTTATCTATTATGCCGTTGCGATTTGTTGCAAGTTGATAAGCTTTTGTTCCCCACATCAAATCGGCTGTCTGTTCGTCCATAGCTTCGTCAATTATATCGTCGAGCTTATCTTTGACACCAAAAAGCTCCCATTGAGTACGATATAAATCAAGAAATTGTATTTTAGTTTTTACGATTGGTATATTAGCAAAATTTACTCCGAAGGCTACGCGGCTACAAGTCAGGAATAGCAAGAACAACAGGGAAAAATTCGCATTTCGCTTCTTCAATTTTGATTCTCCTTTCAATAAATTTTATTTTGGAATTTACAGAGAAAGATACCCCCCCCAAGTTATTTGTCAACTATCGGGAGAAAAAATAATACCCATTGAAAAAAATCGGTGCTATCTTTGAAAATTTTTATCTAAATCGCGCGGCTAATTCGCTGATACTCGAATCCTTTGTGCCTTGGCCGATTTCGTTAAATTTCCATTGTCCGTTACGCAAATATATGATTACGGAGATTCCAACGACATGACGCAAAAGCGAATGGACGCGGAAAAATTCATTTTTAGCCAACCAGCGGACACAAAAATCACTGCAAGGCTAATCATAGATATGTTTGGACTTCCAAGAGCCACAGTTTATAGGATTTTGGATAAATTCGCCGAAAAAGTCGAAGGAACGACATATTATCACAGAAAACGCGATCTTTTTAGCTAAATTTTCCCAGATTGTCTCAGGGGTGGACACAGTAAAAGCCATGCGGCGCAACGCTTTACGCGATTTTTGTCTCACTTTCTGGGGGTATAATATAAAATATTTTATCAAAGGAGAGTAAAATTTTTAATGTCAGATAAAAATGATAACGTCCGCGTGCGATTCGCTCCGAGTCCAACGGGAGCTTTGCACATTGGCGGCGGTCATACAGCATTATTTAATTGGCTGTGGGCACGACACAACAACGGAAAATTTATTTTACGAATCGAAGACACGGATCTCGCGCGCTCAACTAAAGAATATGAACAAACGATTATGTCGGGCATGAAGTGGCTCGGGCTTGACTGGGACGAGGGCCCTGACATTGGCGGAGATTATGGCCCTTATCGTCAATCTGAAAGACTTGAGATTTATCGCGAGTACGCTAACAAACTCGTTGACGAAGGCAAAGCCTACAAAGACGGCGAAGCAATAATTTTCAAAGTCGAACCCGGCCAAGATATTTCTTTTAATGATATCGTCTATGGTCAAATTAATGTCATGAGCGACGGACTTAAAGAACAAAATTCCGACAAGTTAAAAGACATCGTAATTATTAAAAGCGACGGAATGCCGACTTATAATTACGCGGTTGTTATTGACGACCACTTAATGAAAATGACTCACGTTATTCGTGGCGAAGACCATATCTCGAACACTCCCAAGCAAATTTTGATTTATCGCGCGTTAGGCTGGGACGTTCCGGAGTTCGCTCACTTGCCGATGATTTTGGGACGCGACAAGAAGAAACTTTCAAAGCGCCACGGGGCTACGAGTATTTATGAATATCGCGACATGGGCTACATGCCTGACTCAATGTTTAATTTTCTTGCGCTGCTCGGGTGGTCGGCAGGCGACGACAAAGAAATTTTCACGCGTCCTCAAGCGGCGGAATGGTTCGAGCTTTCTCGAGTTACAAAGAAAGCTGCGGTCTTTGACTTCGACAAATTAAATTACATCAATCAAGAACATCTGAAAGCTCTTGACCCGATGGTCAGACTGTCAATGATTAAACCGTTTTGGATTGAAGCGGGGCTGCCAGTGTCTGAACATGATGATAAGTATCTAGCCGACGCGTTGACGCTGATGGCCGGGCGCGGAAGAACAGCTAAAGAGATGGCGGAGTTCTCGGATTATTTTGTGTCGTTTGAACCTGTGAAGGCGCGTTGGACTCCCGAGGGACTTGACAAAGAAAAACTCAACGAATTTTTTGCGGAGTTGTTCGCGTCGTCAGAATGGAAAGCCGAAGCCCTTGAGAACATAGCGAGGAATTTCATAACGTCGCACGAGGGCGCAAAGATGAAGGATTACGCGATGCCGTTGCGATTTGCACTCACGGGAATGAAAGTCAGCCCTGGAATTTTTGAAGTCGCACAGCTCATGGGTAAAGACGAATGTGAGAAGAGAGTTAAATATTTCTTCGGTTAATTTTTAGGCCGCTATTCTAATAACACACGCTTGATTCCATTTTTTGAAATTTTATATTTTTCGCTGATGAGGTTCACGACGTCTCTGACGCTCGCGCCGTCGGCGAAAATTTTTTTTGCTTCTTCGCGCCACAATTCATTAATTTCATTTTGCGATTGACCTTCGATAATCAAAACTAGCTCGCCCTTCACGCCGTCTTTCAATCGCTCAAGCACTTCGGATAACGCGGTGCGTATGGCCTCCTGATGGATTTTTGAAATTTCACGCACAAGAGCCGCTCGCCGGTTGCCTAAAATTTTTAAGATGTCTGAAATTTGTCTTTCAATCTTGTGCGGCGACATGTAAAAACAAATTGTAAAAGGAAAATTTTTAATCTCGCTCAATAATTTTTCACGCTCGCCCGGCTTCTCGGGAGGAAAACCCAAAAATAAAAACGGCTGCGGCGAAATTCCAGACATTAAAACCGCAGGCAAAATTGCGCTTGGCCCCGGCAAAACGTCAACTTCAATTCCTGCATCAATAGCGCGCTTCAATAGAATCCAACCCGGATCAGATACTCCCGGCGTGCCCGCGTCAGAGATTACCGCAATTTTTTTACCGTCGCGCAGCTTGTCTAACAAAAAATTTAATTTCTCGTTCTCGTTATGAACATGAAAAGACGTGAGCGGCTTATTAATTTCGTAATGTCGCAACAAAATTCCTGAAGTCCTAGTGTCTTCGCAGGCGATTAAATCCGCTTCTCGCAAAACTCGCAAGGCCCTTAGCGTAATGTCCTCTAAATTTCCTATAGGGGTCGGCACAAGATACAGCGGCATAATTTAATTCTCCTTCACAAGGTCAATCACAGTTACTTCCGGCGGCACAAATAATCTCATCATCGCGCCATTAAATCCCGAACCGTTGCTCACATAAACTAAACCGCCGTTCTTGCGCGACAATCCTTGCGGAACTCCCGCGGCGATGCTCTTGAAAAATCCAAGTGGCCAAAATTGTCCGCCGTGAGTGTGGCCACAGAGCTGTAAATCAAAATTATTATCTGCGTCAAAAGGAAGCCCGGGCCGGTGCTTCAAGACTAAAACAAATTTATCTTTGTCCTCTGGCGCAATAAAAATTTTTAACCAACCGTGCTTCGTATCATCGAGACCGATTATTGTGATATTCGTGTTTGGGATTTCCCTTCGCTCGTTTATCAATAAATTAAAACCGCAGTCCCTGATTATGCCTTCGACGTCTTCATCAAGAATAAAATAATGTTCGTGATTTCCGTTTACTGCGAACGCACCCAACGGAGCACGCGCTCCAGCTTCTCGCAATAAATTTTTTTCCGCGTCTCTGAAATTCATATCGCCGTCTATGATGTCGCCCGCCAAAATAAAAATATCCGGGCTTGAATCATTTACAATTTTCATGGCGCGTTCAAAGTGCCAATGTGTCGAAAGTCCGCCTATATGGGCGTCAGTGATATAAGTCAATCGAATTTTATCGACGCTGATTTTGTTTGTCGGAATTACAACATGACGTTCACGGACAAAAAACGCTTCGCCGATTGAATACAAAGATATTAAAATCGTGATTAAAGTTGCAAAAAATAATTTTTTCTTCGTGAAGTCGCTGAAACGTGTTATGGCGTCAATCATAAAGAAAGAAAAAAAGGCCAAGAGCGTTATTATAGTCCACGTTAAAGACAGAGCACGAAAAATTTCATTAGTTCGCATTGAAAACCAATCGTACTCAACGTGAATTAAATCATAGCTGCATATCGCGCCGGCTAAAATCCAAAACGCTGCCCAAAATATAAAAATAGCCCGAACGATTTTACAAACGCCCGCGGCCTTGAGTTTCTTATAAATAAAATATTGTGTTCCGATTGAAAGAATTTCAAACATAAATTAAGCTCCTTAAAATTTATACGCGTCTAATAAATCGGCCGTGTAATCGTCATTTTCATCACGGACTATCAGCGGAGGCATAACGATAAGACCCGCGCCGCCATTCTTGACGCATTCTATTAAAAAAATTCCAGAATTAAAATTCAATTTTGGATAAACGAGTTTTAATCTTTTGGGAATAATTTTGTGTTTCGTCATCGAGTTCATAAAGACGTCGAGCCGCGAACTCGTAAACACCGCGAATAATCTCCCGCGACTTTTCAAAACTCTGAAAGCAAATTCGCCAACGTCGTCCGGCGTGCAAGTCGTTTCAAGTCGCGCTGTGGAACGTGAAGCATTATCGCTCTCGCGCCCTGCCGATATTGACGAATAAGGAGGATTTATTACAAGTCCGTCAAAACTCTCGCGCGCGAAAAGATTTTTATCACGAAGATCGCCCGCAATAAATTTTGAACGTTCATCGAGATTATTATTTTTAGCGTTTGTGTTTGCAATTTCGATAAGCTCGCTTTGAATATCGAGGCCGGTTATGTGAAAATTTTTTTTGAATTTCGACGCCAGTATCAGCGACACAGCTCCCGCTGCACAGCCCGCTTCTAAAAATTTTGAATCGCCGCGAAGTTTTTTCACCCACGACGCAAGCAAAATCGTATCCATGTTGACGCGCGGGCCTGTCGAAGGCTGAATGATTTTCAAACTATTAATCTCGTCGAGCGTACAGGCTTCTTCCAAAAAAATTTTCTCCCTTCTCAATATTTTTTAATATAACACAAAAATTTGACTTGCGAATATTTAAGGTTAAAATTAGTCAACGAAAATTTTTAAGGAGATGTGTTCAATGGGAGTTCAATATAAAGATTATTATCAAATTTTAGGAGTGTCGCGCGAGGCAAGCGCCGATGACATTCGCAAGGCTTACAGAAAACTCGCGAAGCAATATCACCCGGACGTCTCGAAAGAAAAAGACGCCGAAGAAAAATATAAAGAGATTAACGAAGCCTATGAAGTTCTTAAAGACCCGGATAAAAGGAAAAAATATGACACGTTGGGAATGAATTGGCAAAACGGTCAGGACTTCACACCGCCTCCGGGTTGGCAATACTCTGACTTCAGCGGCGGCAATGGTGAAGACTTCAGCGACTTCTTCGAGAGCCTCTTCGGGCGTGGTGCTAGAAATTTTGGTGGCTTTCAAGACATCTTCAGCGGAGTGAACTTCACTAATCAAGGACAGTCGATAAAACGTGACAGCGAAGTCGCCGTAACGTTATCGCTTGAAGACGTCGTAAGAGGCGGAAATCATAATTTTGTTCTTAGCGGTGCAAACGGCAAACGCACGCTTAATGTAAATCTTCCCAAAGGCATGACCGAAGGCTCGCAGATTCGACTCCCTGGGAAGGCCGACGGCGGTGGCGACATTTACATAAATATTCACGTAGCACCGCATAAAATTTTTGAAGTCAATGACCACGATTTAACTTGCGAAATTAAAGTGCCTGTGTGGGACGCCGTACTCGGTAAAGACTTAGCTATAAAAACTCTTGACGGCGAAGTCATGATAAAAATGCCTGCGGGGCTTCAAGACGGTCAGAAATTAAGAGTCCGCGGTAAAGGAATGCCCAAGCGCGATGGCACGAACGGAGATTTATACGTGAGAATAAAAATTGAAATTCCGAAGCGCTTAACGACAAAGCAAAAAGATTTATGGCAAGAGCTTGCGAAATTAGGTTAGAAATTTTTGCGTGAGAGTATATAATTTTTTCTATCCAACTTCGGAGGTGAATAATTTTGCGCTCAAAAATTTTTAATGTTCCTAACACGCTTAGTTTAATCCGTGTGTTTCTTGCTCCGCTAGTTTTATTATTTTTATCATTGAGGATTGATAATAAATTAATTCCATCGCTTCCTGACGTTAGTTGGGGAGATGCTCTTGCGGCTGTCGTGTTTATAATCGCAGCACTAACTGACATGTTCGACGGACTTATAGCGCGAAAGTACAAACTCGTTACTAACTTGGGAAAATTTATTGACCCGCTTGCCGATAAAGTTTTAGTCATTGCGGCAATGTTAGCTTTGATTGAGTTTCAAAGATTGCCGGCGTGGATCGTCATGGTGATAATCACGCGTGAATTTATTGTTACGGGTTTGCGACTTGTGGCAGCGGCTGAAGGGATTGTAATAGCTGCCTCAAAGGGCGGCAAATTGAAAACCGTAACTCAAATTATCGCGCTTACAATGCTGATATTAAACATTCCCGGCGGAATGATCGTAATGTGGATCGCAATGATTTTAACAGTGTGGTCAGGAATGGATTATTTAATCAAAGGCAGCAAGATTATAACGGGCTAAAAGTTTTTCGTCCCTGAAGAGTTCCGGCAGTGCACCTCGTGCAGCGATTTCTCCGTGCGACATTATCAAAGCGTGTTCGCAAATTTCCAGAGCCATTTCTAAATCGTGAGTAGCGAGAAGCATTGCCGTTTTTGTTTGTTGCAAAAATTTTATGACGCGCCCACGCCCTGCCGGGTCAAGATTTGCGGTCGGTTCGTCAAGCAAAAGTAGTTCCGGCTCGGCCGCTAAAGTCCCGGCGAAAGTTACCATTCGTTTTTCACCGCCTGAAAGTTTATGCGGCACTCTGTAGGCCAAGTGTGAAATTTCAAGCGATTCTAAAATTTTCATAGCGAGCGCGTGAGCTTCTTCAACTTTCATT
Source organism: uncultured Synergistales bacterium (assembly GCA_905236605.1). GTDB lineage: Bacteria > Synergistota > Synergistia > Synergistales > Aminobacteriaceae > JAFUXM01. Next base: position 7,237 of record CAJORD010000254.1, read on the forward strand.
CCGTCAGCCACGGGCGAGAAAGCGACATCTTCAATAACGCTTGGCATTAAAATTTGGTCATCGGCATCTTGAAAAATTAATCCTGTCTTTCGTCGCCGCGATTCTGAATTTTCGGAGCCGTTGAAAAAAATTTCTCCGTCAGTTTGTTCCATAGCTCCGGCGATTAATAATAAGAGCGTAGATTTTCCTGAACCATTTGCACCGACGAGCGCAATTTTTTCGCCGTGATTAATTTCAAAATTTAATTTTTTTAATGCTTCGTGTTCGTCAGGATATTTGTAACAGAGATTGTGCACCTTCAAAAGCGTTTTCATGTTTTTCATTTTTATTATGCGTGATTGAATTAAAGCCTGCGAAACCGCCGCGACATTTTATAGCGCGTTCCATTCGTTCAGAACGGTCGGCCGCTTGCAACAACACAGAGCCGGTTATGTAAGTGAACGATTTTAATTTTGCAAAATTTTTTTGAGTCGGCGCGCGCATTCGCAAAGATATTAACGCAGATTGAAATCTTTCTTTCAAAATAAAAATTCCGCGCAACGTCAACAGAATTAAAATTTTTAATTTTTCTGGCACATGCAAGAACATGAGAGCTTTATAAATCCCTGCGAGGCCCTTAGGAAATATAAACGCGGCGCAGATTAAATAAATCACGCTGCACTTGAGCGCTATTGAAAGTCCCGTAAGAAATCCTTCGTACATGTCGGGCCACGTTAAAGTTACTGTGATTATGACGATTAAATTAGAGAGCAAAAATTTTTTCATTTTAAGAACTCCGGCGCGGCTTTCTTCAGCCACGTAATTAAAAATGCCGTCGCAACTCCTTCAATCAGAGCCAACGGAACGTGAGCGACTAATAATAATTTCACCGCCGTAAGAAAATTTTTATCCGTCAATCCCAAAAACGCTCCCGCGATTGACGCTCCCATAATCACGGCCAAAGCCCCGGCTATGAAAGATAAAATTAAAATTTTGATTTTGTTGTCGGACTCGCGAATTAATTTTCCGAAAATCAGATAAACGATAAGCGCGGGCGAAGCCATTGCCAACGTATTAGCGCCCAAGACGAGCAAGCCGCCGAAGTGAAATAAAATCGCCTGAAGCAGTAGCGCAACAAAAATCGCGGGGAAAGCTCCCCAGCCTAAAATTAATCCCATCGGCGCAATGAAAGACAAGTGAGTAGAGCTAGGCCCGATTCTGACATTCACGAGCGACGCAAGAAAAAACGTTGACGCAAGCAACGCAGTACGAACGATTTTATAATCCGAAGTTTTTTTTAGGCCAAGAGCAACTCCCGCGCAAGTCCCTGCCCAGCCTGTGATTAAAATTTGAGTCGATAAAATTCCTTCACTTATGTGCATGTCTTCTTATTAATGATGCAAAATTAAAAATTAAACTCACGCCGAGCAACGCACGCAAAAATAATTCAAGTCCTTCGGGCGTGTCGTTCTTGTGATTTTGTTCGACGTTTGCAATTTTGTTTTCTGATTTCAAAAATTCTTCCGAGATATTAATTTTTGCTTCGCATTGATGGCCTTCGTTATCGCGAACGATTGCCCGCCATTCGCCAATCGAGTCGGGAATGAAAGCAAATTGCCCCTGCTCGTCAGTGCGTCCGGATTGCGTGGCAAATTTTGAATCAGTCGGTGAAAAAATTTTAGCTTCGCAGTAGCTCATCTTTTCGCCAGTCGAATAAAAAAATTCTAGCGGCACGGCCTTTAATGAAATTTCCCGGTAGCCCACACCGTGAGCAAAACCGGGATTTTGATTAATGCAAAGTAAAAT
>CAJORD010000255.1 GCA_905236605.1 uncultured Synergistales bacterium
ACGGGCGAGAAAATTATTATGCTGACGATTACGGCAATTAATAAAAATGACGTTCCACAGCGCGGGTGAATTCGTGAACATTTCATAATATTTTCGGGAGTCATTTCCATTTCTGATTCAAACGCGTTAATAGTCTTGTGTTCGGCTCCGTGATAACGAAAGACTTCGCGAATATCCGGCCACAGTCCTATAATCGCGACGTAAGCAACGAAAATCACAGCGCGCAAAACGCCTTCGATTATATTTATATGTAACTGTTCGGTCGCAATTTGACCCGCGAGCCACAGCGGCAACGCTATAAACAGTCCTCCCACCGCGACAATCGCAAGCCCCACGGCTAATAAAATATCTTTGAAAGTCATTTGCTCGTCTTCTTCTTCGAGTGCGACCTCTGCGGACTTTGAAAGAGCTTTGAAGCCGACCGCCATCATCTCGCACATAACGACAACGCCGCGAATGAACATTAAATTATAAGGAAAATGTTTTGTGCGTGAAGAATTTGCCCAGCTATCTTTGAAAATTTCGCCCGACGGACGACGGACAGCAAGTCCCCATAAATTTTTGCCCTTCATTAAAACGCCTTCAATGACGGCTTGACCACCGACGGGGATTTTCTTTATGTCATCGTCTGATTCGGCCGACAGCGCAAATAAATTCAAAGCCGTGATTAAAATCATGTGTAACCGTTTCAAAATCTTCATATGAAAATTATCACTCCTTCTCTTTCAATAAATCTTCCATATCTAAATAAGCTCTTCCGCACGAGCGCGCCTCGTTACAATTTCCGAATATACACGCGGGCCCGGCCTTCTCGAACAAAACCGGCGCTTTTTCGCGACACAAGATTAACATTTTTCTTGCGAGTTCGTGAATTTCCCATTGAGCGCGGCGGCAAAGTCTTAAATTAAAAAAGTGATGAAGCTCGCGGGCGTTCATGGTCATCACGAGCCGTGTCGAATGTCCGTGCGGCAAAATAAATCGCGCGTCCTCTTTTGAAATTCCGAGATTAATTAAATCCGCATAAGCTTGCTGTGAAGTTTCGACAGCGTGATTAAAAATTTTCAAAGCTTCGGGATTATTTTTGATTGAGTCTGGAACAACGACGGCTTCGCCTTCATGAGTCATCTTTACATAACGCTGACTTTGTTGGCTAAAGCTCGCTACTCTGTGCCGAACTAATTGATGCGAAGCAACGCGGCTTAAACCGTCAATGGCAAAAGTGAAGCTGACGTGTTCAAACGTTGACATATGACCGCTCTTGAAAAGTTCGGCGATTAATTTCCGCGATAAATTTTCCTCTTCGCCTTTTAATAATTCTGCTGCAGTGATGTCGCGATAACAAATTTTTGCGGCGGCGGCAACAAGCGCATCAGGCTCGGGCGTGTGTGCTAATAAAATTACATTCATAAGCTTAATTATAAAAAAAATTTCCCCTCTCTTAAAGGGGAACAGCAAGGAGCAGAAATTTACTTCCTAACTCCTACTTCCTAATTATATTTCGGTCTTCTGGCCGTAATTGATGCCCTGATATTTCTTCTGGAACTTCTCAAGGCGGCCGGCTTCAGTCAAAACTCTGCCCTTCTTGCCCGAATAGAACGGGTGGCAAGCACTGCACACACCGACGCGAATTTCTTTTAATGTTGAACGCGTCATGAAGGTGTTTCCGCAGGCGCATGTAACTTTGCATTCCTGATACTCAGGGTGAATACCTTTTTTCATTGTTGAAGATTTCCTTTCTTGATTAATGTCTCAGTCCGAGACGTTCAATTAGCGAACGATAGCGATTAAAATCTTTGTTCATGAGATAGCGGAGCAAGCGACGACGTGAACCGACCATTTTAAGAAGGCCGCGGCGTGAGTGAAAGTCTGTTTTATGAACTTTCAAATGCTCTGTGAGTTCTCTGATTCTTTCTGTGAGGACGGCAACCTGAACTTCAGGGGAGCCTGTGTCTTTTTCGTGAGTCTGATACTCCGCGATAACTGCTTGTTTTTTTTCTTTCTGGATCATGAAAAATTCCTCCGTAATTAAAATTCACTTCACGGCCAAGGGAATGGTTATCCAGTTTGCCATTTTCATAGCCTTGAGTGTAAGCGCCGATAATCTTAACACATTTAAAACTTTTTTCAATGACCATTGACACAGGACTGTTGACAAAAAAGAAGCTTTATCATAAAATACTCTTTGTTGCGTTCCACAATAGCTCAATCGGCAGAGCGGGTGACTGTTAATCACTAGGTTCCAGGTTCGAGTCCTGGTTGTGGAGCCAA
>CAJORD010000256.1 GCA_905236605.1 uncultured Synergistales bacterium
TATATAGTGCGTTATGACTTACATAATTGGTTAATTTATAGAAACGAAAAAAACAAAGGCTGGATTAAAAATTTTATTGACGCAGCATACTCAGTAAATGATTCTGATGTAATATTGTTTGCAGACAAAGATGATATATAGATTAGCTATAAATGAGAAAAGTACCATGCTTAAAAAAATATCGCGTGCAAAAGAGTTTTCAATCGTACGATAAAATTGTAAAAAGGAAAAAATTTAATGAAAGTGCTTGTTGTTGGGGAATTTAGATGGGAAATTTATGAAAAGCCTTTGTTCAAAGTGTTTCAGGAACTTGGATACGAAACTTATAAATTTGAATGGAAAAAATATCTTGACTATGAAGGCCGATCGAAATTTATTGAGATAATAAAGCGCGTTGAGAATAAATTTCACATTGGGCCAGACGTTTACAAAATGAATAGCGATTTAGTTGCTTACGTTAAAAAAATTTCACCCGAACTTGTATTTATATATCAAGGATTATTTTTCACGGCTGCAACTTTGAAAACCATAAAATTTAATGGTGCAAAAGTTTTTGGATATTGCAACGACGATCCATTTAGCGACAAAGCTCCAAAATATTTTTGGCGAAAGTATCTTTCATCATGTCGCGAATATGATCTAGTTTTTTCATATAGGTTAAAAAATATCGATGATTACAAACGAGTTTACGGTATTGATTCAGAAATTTTGCGTTCATACTACATTGAAGATAGAAATTACAAATTGGAAAAATCCGCTGAAAAATACGAATGTGATGTTGCTTTCATTGGTCATTATGAAGACGACGGCCGCGACGAATTTTTAATCAAAGTTGCCCGCAGTGGTCATTCTTTCAAAGTATACGGCGCAGAATGGCATCGCTCAAAATACTATGGCGAATTTAAAAAAATCATGGGCGGAGATGTTCAGCAGTTACGAGGAGATTACAACATAGCATTAAATAGTTGTAAAATTGCCTTGGTGTTTCTGTCAAAGATAAATCACGATACATACACGCGCAGATGCTTTGAAATTCCTGCGGCCGGGGCGTTTATGCTTAGTGAATACACAGATGACTTAGCGACGCTGTTTGAACCAGATAAAGAAGCTGTATATTTTAACAATGCCGACGAGTTAATAAATAAAGTGGATTATTATCTTGCTCACGATGACGAACGCATTGCAATAGCGCAAAATGGATATGAAAGAGTCAGGCGCGATGGGCACGAAATTAAAGACCGCGCAAGGCAAATTATACGAGCTTACGAAAGAACGAGTGAAAGAAACTAAATGAGTCGATATTCTATTCTTGTAAATTCATGTGATGCTTACAGTGACGCGTGGCCAATGTTCTTCTTTTTATTGAAAAAGAATTGGCAAAGCATAGGTGGGAGTATGCCGCGCGTTTATCTTAATTGCGAAACGTTGCAATATCATTATGATGACATCGAGATAATAAACCTAAATCACGCTGACACTCGTGATTGGGGCGATAGATTACTAAAATGCCTAAATGAAATTGATGATGAATTAGTATTAATGATGTTGGAAGATTATTATTACGAGGACGCAATAAAGACTGATGTTATAGAACAATGTGTTGACTACATGCTAGCTGATAAAAAAATTTTAGCGTTTCAATTTAATCCAACTGGTGAAGTTTATGAAAGAAAATTAACAACTGAAGATTCCCAATATCCAGGTTTTGTAAAAAGAAAAAAATTTGCATATTTTGCTTTGATAGCTGGGCCAACTTTATGGAAAAAATCTGAATTAATGCGTTACACGAACAAAAATGATACTCCTTGGGACTGGGAATATTTTGGAAGTTTGCGAACATGGTTTCATAATTGCAAAATTTATTGCTGGATGAGCTTCGATAACTGCATTTTCAAATTCGATGGCGACCACGGCGGAGCGATTCATCGCGGCAAATGGGTGGGTTACAAAATAGAGGAGCTTTCTCAAAAATATAATTTTCAATTTAATTACGGCGATCGCGAAATTGAGTATGATTGGATCAAAGACGGTTCTTTTTTCAAACCTGCGCCGTTTTATAAGCGATTGGGTAGCATTTGTCGAAATAGAATTAAGTTTATGTTTGAACTTTTAAGAGGTATTTGGCTATAAAATGAAAAGAATAAATACTCTATTGTGGGAAAATTTTTCATTTATCTTACCCGATAAGATTTTTTTGAAAATATTATACAGAAAAATTTTCGCGCGTAACTTAAATTTGAACAATCCGCAAACATTTAATGAAAAATTACAGTGGTTGAAGTTGTATTATCGCAAGCCACTGTTTACGACAATGGTAGATAAATACGAAGTCAAGCAATATGTTGCTAATCTTATAGGCAAAAAGTATCTTGCAAAAACTTACGGAATTTACGAACATTTCGATGAAATAAAATTTGATGCTCTACCAGATTCTTTCGTTATGAAGTGTACACATAATTCCGGAAGCATTGTTATTGTAAAAGACAAAAGCAAATTGGATAAAACATCCGCTCGATACATTCTTGAAAGCGGTTTGAAGCGTAATTATTTTTATTTCGGGCGCGAATGGCCATACAAAAACGTTAAGCCGAGAATTTTAATCGAAGAATTTTTGCATGATGACGTTATCGAGGTATTGCCTGTGTATAAATTTTTTAATTTCAACAACGGAGCTACAATACTTCAAGCAATTCAAAACGATAAAACTGCGAACGAATCCATTGATTATTTTGATGAAAATTGGAATATTTTGGACTTAAAACAAAATTTCAAAACGAGTGAAAATCCCCCGAAAAAGCCCGCTAAGTTTGATGAAATGTTGCGATTATCCAAGATATTGAGCGAAGGATTTCCATTTTTGCGCACAGATTTTTACGAGATCGGCGGCGAAGTATATTTTTCGGAATTTACTTTTTACTCCGATTCAGGTTTACAGCCATTTTATCCCGAAAGTTGGGATAAAGAACTTGGCGACAGAATACAACTTCCCAAATAAAACAAAAGGAGATAAAACTATGAACGCTAAACTCAATCACTTAACAGCTTGCATAAAACACCCATTTAAGGCGGCAAAATACATATTAGAGCGTTGGGGGGGGGATCGCATGAGTGATCGCGAGTATCTCGAATTTGCATACGAGTATATTCGCGGAGAACATATAAATCTTGATAAGCCGACGCTTTACACGGAAAAAATAAATTGGATGAAGGTTTATGACCACAATCCTATATATACAACATTGGCTGATAAATATTCTGTCAAAAAATACGTTGAAGACAAGATCGGCAAAGAATATGTAATACCGTTACTGGGTGTTTGGGATACACCTTCGGATATTGATTTCCAAAATTTGCCAGAGAAATTTGTATTAAAATGCACGCATGACTCGGGCGGAGTCTTTATCTGCAATGGTAAAAAAGATTTTGATGTCAACGCAATTAAAGCTATTTTAGCAAACCGTTTACAAAAAGATTATTCACAATCCGGGCGTGAATGGGCGTATCGTGATGTGCCGCGCAAAATAATCGCCGAAGAATACGTCGAGGACTTAGCCGACAATAATTACAAATTCTTTTGCTTTAATGGTAAATGCAATGCGTTGTATGTTGCACCATTCAGAGAAAAATTTGTAGATTATTTCGACCGCGATTTCAAACATTTGGATATATTCACGGAACTTCACGGAATGGCTCCTGAAACGCCAGTCAAGCCGGATTGCTTTGAACAGATGCGCGATCTTGCTGAAACATTAGCAACTGGATTGCGCGCTGTGAGAGTGGATTTGTATTTGTCGCACGGTAAAATTTATTTTGGTGAGTTTACGTTCTTTCATGAGGGCGGATTCATGCCGTTTCAGCCCGACCACTGGAATTACGATTTTGGAAACTGGCTCACCATTGATTAAAAATAGGAGAGAACATTGTGTCAGAATTTAATAATGCAGTTTTGTTAATTACAGGCGGAACTGGATCATTTGGTTCAACCGTCCTTAAACATTTTTTGCCTACGGACATAGGCGAAATCAGAATTTTTTCGCGTGATGAAAAGAAACAAGATGACATGCGCCACGAATTACAAGCAAAATTTCCAGCTTACGCGCGCAAAGTAAAATTTCATATTGGTGATGTTCGAGATTTTCGTTCAGTTGCTGACGCTATGCTAGGTGTTGACTATGTTTGGCACGCTGCGGCACTGAAACAAGTTCCATCATGTGAATTTTTCCCAATGCAAGCTGTAAAAACTAACATTGAGGGCACAGATAACGTACTTCATGCGGCCATAGATGCAGGTGTTAAGCGTGTTGTCTGTCTTAGTACTGACAAAGCGGCGTATCCCATTAATGCAATGGGAATTTCAAAAGCTATGATGGAACATGTAATTTTTGCAAACGCTAGAATAGCGGCAGAACGTGGCGGAACTGTAATTTGTTGTACGCGTTACGGCAATGTAATGTGTAGCCGAGGCTCGGTGATACCTTTATTTATCGACCAAATTAAAACCGGACAACCGATTACAATTACTAATCCCAATATGACACGGTTTCTAATGAATTTAGATGAAGCTGTTGACTTAGTAAAATTTGCGTTTGTTCACGCTAATCCCGGCGATCTGTTTATTCAAAAGTCAGTTGCAAGCACAATAGGCAATCTTGCAAAAGGGATTCAAAAACTTTTTGGCGATACAGGTACAAAAATTATTGGCACACGGCACGGCGAAAAGTTGTATGAAACTCTCATGACCCGAGAAGAGCGTTTGCGCAGTGAAGACATGGGCGATTATTTCAGAGTTGCCGCAGATAATCGCGACTTAAATTACGACAAATTTTTTGTCGAAGGCAAAGTGGAAACCGAAGCTGAGGAAAGTTATACCAGTCATAACACAAAGCTACTTGATGTTGATGAAGTCGCAGAGAAGATACTCACAACTGACTATGTTAAAGAAGCGTTAAAAAATTGGAGCGTTAAAAATGAATAATTGGAAAAATAACGGTAAAATAAAATTATTAATCGTTGTTGGAACGCGCCCAGAAATAATCCGTCTTTCTGCTGTAATAAAAAAGTGTCGAATATATTTTGATACAATTTTAGCTCACACTGGTCAAAATTATGATTACAATCTCAACGGCGTTTTTTTCAAAGACTTGGAACTTGAAGCACCTGATGTTTACATGAACGTTGTAGGCGACAATCTCGGGCAGACGATGGGAAATATAATTGCAAAGAGCTATGAATTAATGACACAAATAAAGCCTGATGCAATTTTGGTACTTGGTGATACTAATAGCTGTCTGTCTGCTATAAGTGCTAAACGCCTTCATATACCGATTTTCCACATGGAAGCTGGCAACAGATGCAAAGATGAATGCTTGCCAGAAGAAACAAACCGGCGAATCGTTGATATAATTTCAGATCTAAATCTTGCATACAGTGAACATGCTCGAAGGTATTTAGCTGAATGCGGATTACCTAAGGAACGAACTTATGTAACAGGGAGCCCGATGGCCGAAGTTTTGCGCGCAAATCTTACAAAAATACAATCAAGCGATATTCATAAAAAATTAGGACTTGAAAAACAAAAATATATTCTTCTTTCTGCTCATCGAGAGGAAAATATTGACACAGAAAAAAATTTTTTGAGCCTATTTAATGCTATTAACAAAATGGCGGCAAAATATGATATGCCTGTTTTATATTCCTGTCACCCTAGAAGCCGCAAACGTTTAGAAAGTTCAAATTTCAAATTGGATAGCCGAGTTATACAACATGAGCCGCTTGGGTTTCATGATTACAACTGTTTGCAAATTAACGCTTTTGCAGTTGTCAGCGATTCAGGGACATTACCTGAAGAAAGTTCGTTCTTTACTTCGATTGGCTGCCCGTTTCCCGCTATTTGCATTCGTACAAGCACAGAACGCCCTGAAGCATTGGATAAAGGTTGCTTTGTATTATCCGGAATTGATGAAAGCGGTTTGCTTCAAGCCGTTGATGTAGCTGTAGCAATGCTCAAGAACGGTGATAACGGCGTGCCTGTGCCTGATTACATTGATGAAAATGTTTCTGACAAAGTCGTAAAAATTATCCAATCTTATGTTGGAATTGTAAATAAAATAGTATGGCGAAAAGATAGTTAGGAGATTAATTAAATGAATATGCTTGTAACTGGTGCAAAAGGTTTTGTCGGAAAAAATCTCGTCGAAAATTTAAAATGTTTGCGCGACGGGAAAAATAGAACAAGACCCAAAATACAAATTGATGAAATTTTTGAATATGATTTAGATTCAACTCCCGAAGAACTTGAAAATTATTGTGCTCATGCTGATTTCGTTTTTCATCTCGCGGGTGTAAACAGACCTAAAGACCCTGCTGAATTTCAAAAAGGTAATTTTGGTTTCACGTCTACACTTCTTGAAACTATGAAACGCCATCAAAATAAAGCGCCCATCATGATTTCTTCTTCACTGCAAGCAACTTTATCGGGACGTTTTGGTGATTCAGAATACGGACGAAGCAAACTCGCGGGCGAAGAATTAATGTTTAATTACGGCGTTGAAACAGGCGCGCAAGTTTACGTTTATCGTTTCCCTAATCTCGTTGGTAAATGGGTTCGGCCTAATTATAATTCTGCTATCGGAACTTTTTGCAACAACATTGCAAATGATTTACCAGTTGTAATTAATGACCCTAATGTAGAATTGGAAATGCTCTTTATTGATGATTTACTCGAAGAGCTCTACGACTGCATTGAGGACCGCCCGCACCGTTGTGAATATGACGGCGTTACACCAATTCCCAAAATTGACGGACGATACTGTTACTCGCCGGTTACTCATAAAGCCACGCTAGCGGAAATTGTAAATTTGTTAAAAGTTTTTCATGACCAGCCTCAAACTTTGATTATGCCTGCGAGCCCTGAAGGAAGTTTTGAAAAAAAACTTTACAGCATGTATCTTTCTTATTTACCAAAAGAGAAAGCTGTATTTAATCTTAAAACAAATTTTGATTCGCGCGGAAGTTTCACGGAATTGATTAAAACTCTTGACCACGGCCAAGTTTCTATAAACATCTCGAAGCCTGGTGCAACTAAAGGACAACACTGGCATAATTCAAAATGGGAAATTTTCTGGGTAGTCGCCGGGCACGGTCTAATTCAGCAACGCAAGATAGGAACTGAAGAAATTTTAGATTTTGAGGTCAGTGGTGAAAATATTCAAGGTGTTCAGATGTTGCCGGGATACACTCACAACATTATAAATTTGTCTGATACAGAAAATCTTGTAACCGTGATGTGGGCAAATGAAATTTTTGACAACAACCGCCCAGACACTTTCAGAGAAGAAGTATAGTCGTGTCCGGGCAAAATTTTCATTTTCATTGAAGCAAACTTAAAACTGACTGCGGGAGCTGATTCGCCTGCGCAAACATCGAAGTCCCTGACTGATTCAAAATTTGAAGTTTCACAAGCTCCATCATCGTTTGCGACATA
>CAJORD010000257.1 GCA_905236605.1 uncultured Synergistales bacterium
ACGGGGCGTAGCGCAGTCTGGCTTAGCGCGCATGGTTCGGGTCCATGAGGTCGGAGGTTCGAATCCTCTCGCCCCGACCAGAAAAAATTTTTAAGAATGAATATAACAGGGTCGTAGAAAAAATATTCTGCGGCTCTTTTTATTTGCAAAAAATCAGAAAAAATCTTGCGTTATAATTTTAGAAAATTTTTGAGAGGTGATGAATTTGTTTTCATTTAACTTTGGAAAAATTCGTGATTACATTATGAAATTCATAAAGCCTTCGTTGTATCTTGGGGGCTTCGATTATTTTTTGAATCTATGGCGGGAAGCTGACACTAAAGATCGCGGAATTTTAATTTTGATGTTCACGCCGATGTTCTTTTGCCTCGCTGGGCTAATCTTCAGCATAATTTATTTCGTTCTGTTCGTGCTGCCGTCGTATCTGTTCACGTTCATCGGCTGGGCGTTGCTCACTGCGTTGTTTGGCGCCGGCGGAAAATATTTTTACGCTCATGTTACTCACCGCGAAACGCCCGGGCGTTCCATGCCAGAATTTATTGATGTCGAAGTCGTAGTAGGCGAAACAAAATCAGACGACGAAGAAAAATCTCAACGAAAAACTACACGCAAAAAAATAAATGCAGACACAGAAGCAGAATGACCCAAGCGAACTCGTGCGATTTAGCGTAACAGTTCCTGAAGATTTATTAAACGAATTTGAGAGCGATTATTATTCAGAAAATCGCGAAAATCGTTCCGAGGCAATCCGAAATTTAATGCGCGGATATATCGCAAGTGAACGTTGGAAGACCGGCGACAAAGAAATTTTTGCAACCGTTACGATCGTTTATGATCATCATATTCCGGAACTCACAGGCGACTTGACGGCCGCGCAACATGACTACGGCGAACTCATAATTTGTTCTACGCACGTTCATATAAATCACGCGACTTGTTTAGAGTGCGTAATCACAAAGGGACTTTCAAGCGAGATTCAAAAATTTATTTCACGCTTAAAAAATATTCGCGGCGTCAAAAGTCTTAACGTGAATGTTTCATCTGAAATCTAAAAATTAAAAGTTAAATTGGGGGCATGAAAAATGAAATTAAAAATTAAAATCAGAAAAGGAGAAACTCTCGCAGAATCCGTAATGGCGCTTGCGATATTCGGCGTTTTGATGTTAGGGATAACGGATTTTATGGCGGGTCAGACAAATTATATCGCGCGAACTCATTATAGGGACGAAATTATTTATCAGGCTCAAGCACTCACGGCTAATAATTTTTTCGACGCATTAAAAGAAAAATGGAACGATGATTTTTCTGCAGAGGACAGCGATCTACCTGACGCAATAAAAAAACTTGAAACTAAAGCTAGCTTCGACTGGAACGGCCAAGAAAATTATAAAAAAGTCCTAACGATTAAAAACGGAACTGAAGAAATGTCGTTCACACTTCCTACAGTATATAAATAACGAGGAATTAAGAAATTAATCCCTAATTCCTCATTCATAATTTTTTAATTCTTGGCTGCTTTAGCTTTACAATCCCTATAAATTTTCATAACTGCTTCGACAAGTTTATAAACGTCCGGCTTCAAAACGTGAATTATTTTTAATGACTCCGCACGGTCAAGCAAATCTTTCACCATTATCGAAGAAAATAAAATTACGGGCATGTTCTCCGTTCGTGAATCCTGTCGCAAAGTTTCCACAAGGCTCAAACCGTCAAGCAGCGGCATTTCAATATCTGAAACAAGTAAATCAAAATTCTCGCCTTGGTCAAGCAATAATTTTCGCGCTTCAACTCCGTCTTTAACAGGATAGATACTCGTGAAGCCGGATTGTTTAAGAACGTCGCAAGTTTGTTGACGCAACAGCGGCGAGTCGTCCGCAACAAGAATATGAAAATCTTCAACGTGTCCGAGCTGCTCTTGATAATTATTTAATTTCGCTTGGTCGAACATGTGTTCAGCAACCGCCGGAGCCGTTTCTTGAATTATAGCTTCGTAATCGAGAAGCAAAATATTTCTTTCATCGCGCTTAATGATATACAAAACCCATTTTAACGAAACGCCGCGCATTTTCGACGAGTCTAAGTCTTCGGCGTTTACTTGTCGTATTCGTTCCACGCCGTCAACTAAGAAACCGAGTTTTATATCATTAAATTCAACAACCATAACTTTAGTAAGGTGCATGGGAACATTAGAATGAATCCCCAAAAATATTCTTAAATCTATTAAAGGCAACAGAGCGTCGCGCAGTGTCGTTATCCCAACGAATGCAGGAGTCTTTGTAGGAATCGGGCGGCACCCTGTCCAGCGCAAAATCTCCCGTGTCTTGTTTACGTTTATGGCGAAAGCGTCCTTCCCAAGCGTAAAGACTACGACTTCCCATTTACGACTGGCCGCTTCGACATTCCTTTTTTCTTCCATGATTAAAAAACTGCCTCCCTTTTAATTAAGCAGTTAGATTATAACAAAATGCAAGATATAATTTAGCATTATAATCTCGATTATAAAAATTAAATTTTACATTAAAGAAAGGACTGTGCAATTTGTTGAAATCCAGAAAAATTTTATTATTGATTCTGGCCTTTGTGCTTTGCGCGTCTTCTGCATGGGCGGCAACACGTTCAAACATGCCGGCAGGGGTTCAAAGTTTTGCTCCGACGGGAACGGTTCCGGATAACGTTTCATTCAGAGCCGTGTTTAGAAATCCTGTTGTCAATAAGAATCAGACTGGCCGAGTCATAACGCCCGAAAATTCGTTGTTCCCGTTTGAAGTCAATCCGCCTTTGCAACTTGAAGGACGTTGGCAAAACGAAAGAACTTTCACGGCGAAATTATTAGCTCCGCTTCGCAACGCCACAACTTACACGGCGACTCTTCGCGAAGACTTGAAGGACAGACGCGGAAATAAAATCGGCCCCGGCTCGTTCAGATTTCAAACTGAAGGACTTTCGCCGACCGACGTCAAAGCCTCAATGGGACGCGATGGCAACGCTTATTTTACTTTAAGTTTCAACATGCGAATCGATCCCGCAAGATTAAAAGGCTTCATGAGAATTATTAATGGCGAAGGCCGCGAAATGGCTTACAACATTAATGGCGCTCTTCCGTCGCGCGTTATTCGTGTGGCCGTCCCCGTTCAAAAAACTGCTTCGCGTCAACGCTTCACCGTGAAAATCGCTGCGGGCTTGAAGTCTGGCGAAGGCGATTTAGGATTTGACAAAGATTTTTCAGAAACTGTAGTTCTTGACCCTGAACTTATAGTTCAAAGTCTTAACCCGGAAGAAAGCGAAATCCGTGCAAATTTCAATTTCGGAATTGACCCGGCCTCGGCCAAGAGCTTCATAACGATTGAGCCTGCCGTCAGTGATGTCAAATTTGAATCAAGCTGGAGCGACGAAACAATCATAATGCGCTC
>CAJORD010000258.1 GCA_905236605.1 uncultured Synergistales bacterium
GGACACGGTTCACCTGATCCCGGAGCAACGGGCTTCGGATTGAATGAAGCAGATGTAGCTTTACAAGTCGGCACATTGGTTGACAAAAAACTTAAAGCTCTGAACTTTGAAACAAAACTTTTACAAACTGATGCACTTTCGTCTGTACCTGTAACGGCTAATGCTTGGGGAGCAGACCTTTTTGTAAGTATTCATTGCAACGCTTACAATGGCGTGGCAAAAGGTACGGAAACTTTAGTTTATCGTTCAGGAACGCAAGGAGCGGCTCTTGCTGAAGCTATTCAGCATAAACTTATTTCTGCTCTCAGCACAGTTGACAGAGGTTTAAAAGAACGTCCGGGATTGTGTGTTTTGCGTTCAACTGATATGCCCGCTGTGTTAATCGAAATGGCGTTCATTGATGAAGTATTTGATAATTCTTTACTTGCTCATAAGCAAGAAAAATTTGCTCAGGCAATCGTTGATGGTATTTGTGCTTATGCAGGAATTACAACGCTTTCCAATGCAACGGCAGATACGAAACAAATCGCTCCAAACGGCAAACCTTACGAGCAAAATGATATTGATTATTTACTTGGCGAAGGTTACACACTTGCAGATGCTTTATCCTTCCTTGACACAACTGACAAATACAATAACAGCAATATGCGAATTGCCGCCCAATATGCAGAAAGTCGAGTTGGAACAAAAGGCTACGGTAATAATGGCTGTACTGAATGGGTTCGTCAATTTTTGCTTAAAGCCAATCATTGGTTCGGCAAAATTATGACTGACGGCAGTCAAGGAAATTTAATGTGGGTTCCAAATATCTATGAATACGCTAAAGCTAACGGTCTTTGGAAAGAACCTTCAGAAGGCGGAGCATTAGGTGACATTTGTTTACTTGAAACAAATTATTGCAAATCGGACGGTCCGGATCACGTTGTTATTGCTACAGGCGATGGACAATATTGGGGCAACAGTTCAAGCCGAAATAAAATTGTTAAATCAAATATCGCTTATGATTACGGCTCAGAAAACATTTGGGGCTATGTTGCTACGGGTAGCGGTTCAAGTCGTGTTGTTAGTGGAAAGTCAAACAGAACAGCGGCTGAGATCGTTAGTGATGCCGGTAGCACATCTTGCGTTAATCTCGCTCCCAACGGAATGATTTACGAAGAGAATGACATTCAATACCTCATCAGTCAAGGTTATACTGTTGATTCGGCGATTGAAGAATTGTCGAAAGCTCCAAAATATACACAGATCGCCAAAATTGCTCCCAATGGCAAGCCTTATGAGCAAACTGACATTGATTATCTCGTTAAGAAATGCGGTTATTCAATCGAAGCGGCTTACGCAGAATTGTCAATGGCAGATAAGTATTTGAAATGAGGCAAACGCCGTTATTATATTGAAATCAAGGGAGGACACAAAAATGATCATTGATGAAGTGGAAGTTATTGCCGACAAGAAAGAGTTTTCGGAAAGCGAACTGAAATATTATGTTGAAGTCGTGAAATCCAAATATCCGAAAGAAAAAATAATAAGTCTTGAAGTTACACTCGCTGAAGATGGTAGAATACAACTTCACTACAAAAAACAGAGCGAAAAGTTTGAACGCATCCGCCGTATAACCGGATATTTGGTCGGCACAATCGAACGTTGGAATGACGCAAAACGTGCTGAAGAACGGGAGCGTGTAAAGCACAATGGATAGCCGTGAATGGCATCTTTTCGTAGAAAAAGTCATGAACGCAATGGCTGCCGATAAAGACGGAATTTATAAAGATATGCGTTCTGAAATTGAAAAACGATTATTCGAGGCAAATCCCGACAAAAATGATTTTCTCGAATCAAAGCAAACCGATGACTAAATTTATAAAGCCCTTGTTGTAGATTTGTACGACAGGGGCTTTTTTAGACAGGAGAAACGCAAATGAAAAAGGTAACAAAACGATCAGGTCAAATCGTAGATTTCGATCGTCGAAAAATCTACAACGCAATTCATGCTGCTGCTCAAAACGAAATGACAGACAGACAAGTCGGTGATGTAACCAATTTTGTCGAAGCACAACTCACTACAATGCCAAATGTAGAAGATATTCAAAACATTGTGGAAATAGAGCTGATGAAATGTGGCTTTTACGAAATTGCTCGTCGCTACATTCGTTACAGATATTTGCATGAAAAACGCCGAAATTTGATGGACAGTTACAAAGATATTTTCTTTGCTGATTCAGCCGATGTAGATTCTAAACGTGACAACGCAAATATCAACACCGATGCGTCAATGGGCATTATGCTTAAACTCGGCGCAGAAGGCGCAAAATGTTTTGTTGATAATTATGCTCTGCAAAAGCGTTTTGCGAAAGCCGACAACGAGAATTGGATTCATATTCATGACAAAGATTTTTCTTTGATAACTTTGAATTGTTGTCAGATAGATTTACTGAAACTTTTTCGTGGCGGTTTCTCAACAGGTCATGGTTATTTGCGTGAGCCAAATTCAATTCGCTCTTATGCGTCACTTGCGTGTATCGCCATTCAATCTAATCAAAACGATATGTTTGGCGGTCAATCTATCAATGCTTTCGATTATGCAATGGCTGAGGGTGTTAGAAAATCATTCCGAAAAGCTGTCATTGATAACATTTGTAAAGCTATAGTTTTTTGGGAGTTGGAAGGCATATCACCTCGAACAACAAATTTACATTCCAAGTTAAAAGAAACGCCTTTCACTGTACGTTACGGCGATGAAACTACTATTACTACAATTCAATCTTTGCTTTATGAAATTGCGGGAATTGACGCAACAACTGAAATGAGCGAACCGATTTATCGCTGTGCTTGTAAAGATGTTGAGGAAGAAACTCATCAGGCTATGGAAGCGTTAATTCATAATTTTAATACGCTTCACAGTCGTGCAGGAGCGCAAGTTCCTTTCAGTTCAATAAATTATGGCATGGATACATCTCCTGAAGGACAGCTTGTAATTGATAAATTGCTTGACGCAATCTACGCAGGGCTTGGCAACGGTGAAACGGCAATTTTTCCAATTTCCGTTTTTCAAATAAAATCCGGCATAAATTACAATGAAGGCGATCCAAATTATTTTTTGTCCAAAAAAGCCTGTAAAGTTTCTGCCAAAAGACTTTTTCCAAATTTTGTAAATCTTGACGCACCTTTTAATTTGCAGTATTACAAGCCCAACGACTATAACAGTTATGTAGCCAGTATGGGGTGTCGCACAAGGGTAATGTCCAATGTCAACGGCGCAGAAGAATCCGGCAGTCGCGGGAATTTTGCTTTCGTAACTATCAATTTGCCAAAATTAGCTCTCGAATCTAAAGGTAGCATGAGCAAATTTTGGAAACTGTACGATGAATACATCGAAATCAGTCACGATTATTTGTTGGAAAGATTAAAAGTCATCGCTCAAAA
>CAJORD010000259.1 GCA_905236605.1 uncultured Synergistales bacterium
CTCTGCGCGCCTGCTCATGTGTTCATGGTCGTGTTGTCGGACGTTTTAGGCGATAGGCTAGACAGTATAGCCTCCGGCCCAGCGTGGCCCGACGAATCGACGAGCGAAGAAGCTCTAGCGATTGTGAAAAAATATTCTTTGAACGTCAAACCCGAACTTATGAAAATTCTTTCTCAAGAAACTCCGAAGAAGCTCGACAACGTTACGGCGGTTATCACCGGAAGCGTTACGGCGTTATGCGAAGCGGCTTGCGAAATTGCGAATTCGAAAGGCTATAATCCTCTTGTCTTAACTACGACGATGACTTGCGAAGCACGAGAGGCGGGAGCGTTTATGGCGTCAGTGGCTCGCGAGGTCCTAACTTCGGGACGACCTGTGAAAGCTCCTTGTGCGATAATCGCGGGCGGCGAAACAGTCGTTCATCTTACGGGGCACGGAATGGGAGGACGCAATCAAGAATTTGCTCTTGCTGCTGCGGTCGGAATAGCGGGACTTAAAAACGTTGTTATCGCTTCGTTAGGTTCTGACGGAACTGACGGCCCCACGGACGCGGCGGGCGGAATCGTTGACGGCAAGACAGAATCAATTTTGAAATCTAAGGGAATAAATATTTCTGACGTTTTGAAAGAGAACGACGCCTATAACGCACTAAAGGCCGCCGACGCTCTTTTAATGACCGGCCCGACGGGTACGAACGTAAACGACGTCGCGCTTGCGTTAATCGGCTAAAAAATTTGCAACAAATTCACAGAGGGCTTCAATGCCTTCTTTTTTTTCGCTCGAAGTTATTATTGGGACGTCGCAGGAGAACAAGCCGTCTTTAACGTAACTTTGTTTCAAACTGAGCCATTTACTTTTGGGAATTTTATCGGCCTTCGTGAACACGACGAAAATATTTTTTTCATAAGCCTGAAGCCATTCTTGTAATTCTTTGTCGTTCTTTAAGAGGCCATGCCGAAAATCCACAAGATGAAGAATTAATTTCAAATTTTCGCGTTTGCTGACGTAAGCAGAAATTAATTTTTTCCATTCGTTGCGTTCGTCTTTGCTTCGCGCCGCGTAACCATAGCCGGGCAAATCGACAAGTCTAAATCTTAAATCTGAATCTTTAATCGCGACATTATAAAAATTAATGCTGCGAGTTTTGCCGGGAGTTTGCCCGGTCTTAGCGATTTTTGTATTTAAGAGCGCGTTTATTAAAGACGATTTTCCGACGTTTGAACGCCCCGCGACGGCTATTTCAGGCAAATTTGAATCCTCTGGTAAAAGTTGACCCGGTTTGAAACACGACGCTTCAAGCCGGGCATTAATGAACAAAATTTTTTTAGTCATGCAATAAATCTTTCAGCGGAATTTTATTATCGTTTACAAATTCGGGAGTGATTAATAATTTTTTACCATTTCTCTCATCGACAGGCATCGAAGGCAATTCGTACTCAATATCGAGCATCAAATTTTCCATGATTGCCCGCAAACCGCGCGCGCCTGTCTTCTTAGCGACTGCAAGCTCGGCGATTCTGTCCAGAGCTTCGGGAGTAAATTCTAAGTTCACGCCGTCCATAGCAAGAATTTTTTTATACTGTTTCACGAGAGCGTTCTTAGGTTCCTGAAGAATTTTTATGAAAGCGTCTTTGTCGAGTTCTTCGAGAGCGACAAGCACGGGGATTCGTCCGACAAGTTCAGGAATGAATCCGTAGGTTACTAAATCTTCGGGCTGAACTTTGCGTAGCATTTCATAACTTCCGGACTTCTTATTTAATTCGCTGCCGAAACCGAGAGATTTTTTTAATTCGCGTCTCGCTACGATTGGTTCAAGACCGTCGAAGGCTCCGCCGCAGATAAATAAAATATTTTCCGTGTTAATCTGAACGACTTCTTGCTGCGGGTGCTTGCGTCCTCCCTTAGGCGGAATATTTGAAATCGTGCCTTCGATAATTTTTAGCAAAGCCTGCTGAACGCCTTCGCCTGATACGTCGCGAGTGATTGAAGTTGATTCGGACTTTCGAGAAATTTTATCAATCTCATCTATATATATAATCCCACGTTCGGCGGCTTTTAAGTCGAAGTCAGCGGCTTGCAATAATCTCACGAGGACATTCTCGACGTCATCACCGACATAGCCTGCTTCAGTTAAAGTCGTAGCGTCAGCGATTGCGAACGGAACATTTAACTTTTTCGCAAGCGTTTGAGCGATTAAAGTTTTTCCCGAGCCGGTTGGACCAAGTAACAAGACATTGCTCTTTTGAAGTTCGACATCGAGATTTTTCAAGTCTAAATTATTTCTAATTCGCTGATAGTGATTATAGACAGCAACAGAAACAACTTTCTTCGCGACGTTTTGACCAATTACATATTGATCGAGATACGCGCTTAAATCCTTCGGCTTAGTGTCATCACTGACATTTAAATTTGAAAATTTCTTCGATGAAGAAGTGTAAACCGGCGCGGCTTGCTTAGGTGCTTCTCTTTCTTGAGTTTTCACAATGTCAAGAGGATAAATCCCGCCGCCTTGTTTCTCGGCCATCATGATTGTGCACAACGCGACACACTGATCACAAATTCGGACTTTCCCGCCGGGGCCGTCGAACATGTCTTCAACTTGTGAACGCGTTTTGCCGCAGAAAGAGCATCGGTCTTTATCGTGATTATGTTCTTTATCTTTCGGGGGCATTGTCTATCTTGCCTCTATGATTTTGTCGATTAAACCATATTTCAAAGCTTCATCGGCGGTCATGTAGTTATCTCTGTCGGTGTCGCGAGCGATTGTTTCAAAGTCCTGGCCCGTGTGTGAAGCTAAGATTTTGTTCATTCGTTCTTTGGTCTTGATGATGTTCTTCGCTTGAATTTCAATGTCGCTAGCCTGACCACGTGCGCCGCCTAACGGTTGATGGATCATGATTTCGGCATTAGGCAAGGCAAATCGTTTATCTTTAGCTCCGCCCGCAAGCAAAATCGCCGCCATGCTAGCAGCAAGTCCCACGCAAATTGTAGAAACTTGAGGCTTGATATATTGCATAGTGTCATAAATCGCAAGGCCGGCCGTAACGCTTCCGCCGGGGCTGTTGATATAGAGATTAATATCTTTGTCGGGGTCTTCGCTCTCAAGGAAAAGCATCTGCGCGACGATCGAGTTAGCTACGTCATCGACGACTTCAGAGCCGAGAAAAATTATTCTGTCCTTCAAAAGACGACTGTAAATGTCATAACTTCTCTCGCCTCTTCCAGTCTGTTCAATTACATAAGGAATGTAATACGACATTCAATTATTCTCCCTGATTGTCCTCGTGATGTTCGTGGTCGTGATCGTGTTCAGGTTCAGAAAGTTTTTCGACCTCTTTAACCTTCATGTGCTCGAGCAACACTTTCACGATTTTGTCCCAACGCAACTGACCGCGTAATGAGTCGAGTTTGTCCTC
>CAJORD010000260.1 GCA_905236605.1 uncultured Synergistales bacterium
ACAGTGTATCAGATAAGCCGTCATCATTAACGGAGCAATAGAGAGCAGCACGGATTCCAAAATAATCATGAGATACATTATCCAAATAGGAACTGGATAGCTGTACGTTATCGTGTCGATGAAGCCGACAAGGTTCAACAGTATAAAAAGTATAAAAAGGCTTCGGAAAAATCGTTTGCTCCAGCGGTCAATTCCGGGCATGATTGCGAGAAACCATAATCCTATCACGCTTAACAGCAGGGTTGCACCCGTTATAAAGTAGATGAAATAGGAATCGAACCAAAAAATCATTTCTCTGAGCCTCCAGTATAAAACGTTTTACGAAACTTTTTAAGCTGTTCTTTCATGTTTTTAATTAATTTAATTTAAATTTTAAACATTCATAACTAAAAATGCAGTTTGATTTACAAATTCAAACTTGACAATCTGGAAAACAACTTACGGCAATAGATAAAAGTTATAAAATATCAGCAAATCTTTTAATGGAGGTAAATTTTTATGAAAAAAATTAGTTTGAAATTTTTACTAGCAGTTTGCATTCTCGGACTGCTTAGCGTTTGCGCTTTCGGTGGGCCGGTTAGCGACAAGTTATTTCAAGTGGCGTTGCTTCAATCCCTGATGCAGGGCGAATATGACGGCGTTGTTACGGTCGGCGAACTGAAAACTTACGGCGACACGGGCATAGGCACGTTTCAGGGTGTCAACGGCGAAATGATCGTTCTTGACGGCGTTGTTTACCGGGCTGTATGGGACGGAAGCGTTAAAGTTGCCCCCGACGATGAGACTGTCCCCTTTTCTAATGTAACTTTCTTTGACGCTGACATTAAAGCTGAACACGTGAACGCCGATTCGTCGAATGAGTTAAAAAGTATTCTAAACTCAATAGTCAGGAAGCACGGCAAAAATCAGTTCTACATGGCAAAAGTAACGGGAGTTTTTCCTTCGATTCTCGTCCGCAGCGAGCTTAAACAGAAAGAACCGTATAGGCCGCTCAATGACGCTTTGAAGACTGACCAGCGCGAGTTCACGTATTCGGACATCAAAGGCACGGTCGTTGCGCTATATTGCCCTGACTACATGGACGGTCTTAACACACCGGGCTGGCATTTGCATTTTATTTCCGAAGACAGAGAGAAGGGCGGGCATGTTCTGGAGCTGAACGTTCAGGACGGACTTTTAGAGCTTGACATCATCAGCGAGTTCGCTATGGTCGTTCCGAACCGTGAGAGCTTCAACAGCAAAAATCTTGAAACAGATTTGAAAAAAGAAATCGAACAAGTTGAAGGGAAATAATATTTTTTAGGAGTTTTGAAAGAATAATGATAAAAAAATCTCATTTAAGTTTTGTATTTTTGGCGTTGGCTTCGGTGATTCTTTTCGCCATCGTCAACGGCGGCTGCGGAGGAGGCTCTAGCGGTTCAGTTGGCGGCGGCAATAATTCAGAAAATCCCGTAGCTGAAGAATTATCTGCGGCACGTGCGGAAACAGTCCTGACGCTTGACTTAGAGACCTTGAACAGCACGGGCTTTGATGCTGACAACAACGGAATGCCTGACTTTCTGGACTTCTACGGAATCCCTCAGCTTCATGTTAATAATTCGGCTTCAGGGGGTTCCGTTGCGGCTGCGTCTGATGTGTTAGTCTCGGACGCCGTGGAAGAGAGCGTTAATGTTCCTGCCATGCTCTGGCTGACCAAGCTTCGCACCGAGGCTGAAGGCGGCAATGTCTTTTCAGTTTCTCTTGTCGCCGGGCAGGAATACACCTTCGAGGTTTCTAAAAACTTCACCGAAGATTTAGGCGGCGTCCTTCCCAACGTATCGTTCTATGACCCTTCAAATTTCGATCTTACGCTTGACGAAGCTGAAGCAATGAGCGGCGTTACCGTCGCTGCTTATCCGAAGGAAAATCCGTCGATCATCTGCTACACCATCAAGCCCGAAGTATCCGGAAGTTATATCGTCAAAATCACGAACGGCGAACCTTATTCGGGCGCGTACTTAGATGATAACGGCGAACTTGCTCGCTATTCCGAGGAAAAATCCGCAACGGATTCCGTGCTTTTCATTTATAAAGAAAGACGCAACGAAGCAGGCGAAACGGGATATTACACAAATTTCAAGTTTAAGATCGGCGACGAAACGACCGACAGCATCAGCGTCAGCGACATAATCGAGCTTAGAAAAATATTCTTTGAAGCAAACCCGGATTATTTCGAGAAAGTCTACGGCCAGAACCTGAAAGACGACGAATACGGAGCAGGCACGGTACTTGAATGGAACGAAGCCGAGGACTATGGTTATGCCATGGAAGAAGTGCTGACTGAGATAGGCGTTGTGGATTTGTACGCTGATGCACTCTCCGAAGAATTATCGGCTTACTCCGATACTATTGAGTCCGATGATGTTTTTGACAGGTGGGTTGACAGCTTGACCGCCGAAGCTTTAGAGGAATATATCCAAGATGAACTCATAAGAGCTATTGATTCAAGCACGGTGGTTTCAACAAGTGCGCTAGAAGATGAGTGGTCATCGATCCCTGTTGACATTACGGGAATACCCTACGAACCGCGTTATTATATGGGTAGAGGCGCAATGGCCTTCACAATGCTTGACCCTCCCGGCGCTGTTACGATTCGCCTTAACACT
>CAJORD010000261.1 GCA_905236605.1 uncultured Synergistales bacterium
GCAACTTGCCGGCGACATTAAACGCTCATTAAATCGAATGTTGCCCGACGTTGGAGGAGAAGCCCCAATAGTTAATGTCTTGTTTGAGAGCATGATTTTACAGTAGGACTCGTGAAAAATGCCTGATGTATTATCACAGAACGCTATAGACGATTTACTAAAGTCTATTTCGAGCGGCGCCAATATCGACGAGATAGCCGCTAAAGCTGACGAGTACGCAAAATTAAAAATTTACGACTTCAAACGGCCGGACAAATTCAGCAAAGACCAACTCCGCGCCATTCAGATGATTCACGAGAGCTTCGCGCGTCAGATGACCACGGTTTTATCTACTTTAATTCGTTCAATCGTTTCTGCTGAAATCGCTTCGGTCGAACAACTCGCATATGAAGAATTTGTAAATTATATGGTTCAGCCGACTGTCATCGGATTAATCGAGATGCACCCGTTTGAAGGTTCAATGTTGATCGAAATCAATCCAGCACTCGTCTTCACGATTATTGACAGAATGCTCGGCGGGCGCGGAACTTTCACGGGCAGCATTCGAGAGCTAACGGACATCGAGAAGACCGTTATCGAGCGCGTCATAATGCGAATCTTAGAATTACTTGAAGACAGTTGGAGCACAGTTGTTGACGTTCGATTTAGATTTGAAAGTATGGAGAGCAATCCGTTCTTCGTTCAAATCTGTTCACCTAGCGACATGGTGCTTGTCGTAATCATGAAACTTCGAGTTTCGGACGTCGAAGGCATGGTCAGTTTATGTTTCCCGTATTTCTTAATCGAGCCGATCATGGACAGACTTTCTAGCCAGCAGTGGTTCGCTTCAACGAGCCATAAAGCAGACCCAGAATTAAAGAATTGGCTCAATAACTCAATGAGACAAGTTAAAATGCCGCTTGCTATGGAGCTTGGACACACCGTGCTTTCTCTTAATGACGTTTACGCGCTTCAAGTCGGTGATGTTATTAAGCTTGACGAACTTAAAGATAGTCATATTGATGTTCGTGTCGGCAATCAAGTTAGATTCAAGGCACGGCCGGGAACTCTTAACGGTCATATGGCGGTTGAACTTACGAAAATTTTAACGCAAGACATGCCCGCATTGCCTTCGACTAGCGAAGAAAATAATAAAGGAGAGAAATAAAAAATGTCTGACGATTTATTAAGCCCCGATGAAATTAACGCCTTGTTAGCCAGCGGAGGAGATCTTGGCGACGTATCCGAAGTTTCAGATGCAGATGCGGAACAGCTTGCAAAAGTCTCAGACACGTTTGCGAACTCTGAAAACAGCGTCATCAATATGCTCGCGGGCAAAAACGTCACCACAAACACGGGTGCCCCAGAGATTTTGACACAAGACGAATTTTCAGGAAAATTTTCTGAAATCCCCTTCTTGTTCTCAAGTACATTCGGCGGCATGGACGATATGCCTTTGGCTCTCGTTGTGGATCAGCGTGGCGCTTTAACGCTTGCGGACTTTATGATGGGTGGCACGGGCGCTTCTGTTCCTGAACCAAACGATATGTACTGGGGAGCAGCTCAAGAAGGTTTGAGCCAGATTGTAGGCTCGGCGTTTACAAGTCTTGCTGCGATGTTGGCGGGGCGTCGTTTGATGCCAGATAACACGACTTCGGCAGTCGGTGAAGACGGTTGGCGGGCATTCTCGCTTGAACCAGCTGATGAAAAAATTTGGGCAAGCCCCGTTAGCGTTACGATCGAGGGACTTCAGCCTTTTAATATTTGGACATGTCTGACGCTAGACAATGCTTTGACAATCGCGGGCTACATGCGCGACGCTCTCGAAGGCAAGAAGCCGCAGCCTCAGTCATCAGGTCCTGTAAATAATAACCCTATGGGAGGAGGAGGACGGAACGTGGGTCCGGCAGTTGACGTAAGACCGGCAGCTTTTCAGCCTTTAGGAGGCGGCGGCGCGGGCGGAGCACCAAGTCCGATTGATTTAATCGCTGACATTCCCGTAAGGGTTACTGTTGAGCTTGGCAAGGCAAGAAAGAGCGTTTCAGAGATTTTGGCACTGAACACCGGCGCGGTTATCGAACTTGACAAAATGGCGGGCGAACCCGTCGATATTCTCGTGAACGGAAAATTAATCGCTCATGGTGAAGTCGTCGTCATAGATGAAAATTTTGGCGTTCGTATCACTGATATAGTAGCCAATGGCGCCAAAGCTTCGTAAATTTTAATTTGAGGCGCGAGGAGTCCGGCAATAATAAAAAAAGTCGTGTTATAATTCAGGCGAAATCTTTGAATGATTTATAAAAATTTTTAATTCAGGGGAGTTTTCAAAATGGGCAAAAAGGTTTTAATAGTCGATGACGCAGCATTTATGCGCATGATGTTAAAAGACATTCTCACAAAAAATGATTTTGAAGTCGTCGCTGAAGCAGAGAACGGTAAGGCAGGAGTAGCAGCCTTTCAAAAATATAAGCCCGACATCATTACAATGGACATTACAATGCCCGAGATGAACGGCATAGACGCAGTAAAAGC
>CAJORD010000262.1 GCA_905236605.1 uncultured Synergistales bacterium
ATCAAATTCGACAATTCCGAAGCGTTCCGGGTCATCGACATAATAGCCGAATATTGTCGCGCCTTTTCCGGTCTCTGCATTATTCACGGCTTCTTTTAATTTTTTTATGAGGCCCTGCCCGGAAAAAATATTGTCGCCCAAAATCATTGCTACTGTGTCGGAGCCTATAAAGTTCTTTCCTATTATAAAAGCCTGCGCTAAACCGTCGGGGGATTTCTGTTCAGCGTAAGAAAAATTAACGCCGAACTGCGCACCGGTGCCTAAAAGTTTTTCAAATCTTGGTAAATCATCGGGAGTTGAGATTATTAAAATATCTTTAATTTTTGCCTGCATTAAAATTGAAACGGGATAATAAATCATAGGTTTGTCATAAACAGGCAGAAGTTGTTTAGAAGTAACCAACGTGAGAGGATAAAGACGCGTGCCGCTTCCTCCTGCTAAAACGATGCCCTTCATGAAAATCAGCCTCCTAAAGAGTGGTGCGGAGGAGGGGACTTGAACCCCTATGTCATAGACACTAGATCCTAAGTCTAGCGCGTCTACCAGTTCCGCCACCCCCGCAAGGATTTTTGTTATTTTAGCACACGGCCAAAGTATTATATACTATTCTCACTACTGCTAAAGAAAGAGAAAGGAATAAAAATTTTGTTTACAGCTCTGGTGGCTTTCATTATAGTTATAGCGGTCTGTGTCATAGTTCACGAGTACGGACATTATATAACTGCAAAAATTTTGGGTGTTCAAGTTCACGAGTTTTCTTTCGGAATGGGGCCGGCAATTCTTCAACATCGAAATCCAAAAACGAATATGCTATGGTCATGGCGATTATTTCCCGTTGGTGGCTTCTGTCGATTGGCGGGCATGAACGAAGACGAAGAAGACGAAATCGTTATCCCCGGAATGGGATTTGACGAACAGCCCGCGTGGAAAAGATTTTTAATTTTGCTCAACGGCTCTTTATTTAATATTCTGCTCGCTGTGATTTTGATGGCGGCGTTCTTATATGGTCATGGCGTTTTGGACATGGACAGCACGAAAATCGGCGAGATTATGCCGGGCTTCCCGTCCGAGATTGCGGGCATGAGAGTTGGCGACGAAGTTTTAAGCGTCAACGGCGAGAAAGTTTTAAGATGGCGCGAAATGTCAGAGAAAGTCCGCGCTGAAAGTCTCAAGAATGAAAATGTGAATCTTGAAATTAAACGCGGCGAAGAAATTCTTTCACTTAACCTTCAAATCCCAAATAACGAAGAGTACGGGCGGCCTATGCTCGGCGTGGCGCCTTCTTACGTTCGCTACGGTTTATTTAGAGCTTGTCGAAGTGCGCTCGGCTATACGTATCGAATGACTTCAATGATGCTGCGCGGCTTTTATGAATTAATTACGCGACGTCAAGAAGCTGACGTTACGGGGCCTGTGGGTATAGCGTCGATGTCAGGCAAGGCGCTGCGTTCAGGATTTTGGGATTTCTTGACTTTCATTGCGATAATCGCGCTTAATCTTGGAATTTTGAATTTGTTCCCGATCCCTGCACTTGACGGCGGAAGATTGCTATTTGTGCTTCTCGAAATGATTGTGCGGCGAAGGCTGCCCGAAAAAGTCGAAGAGTGGATTCACACGGCGGGATTTGTGCTTTTAATATCGTTGATGATTTTGGTAACATGCAAAGACGTTTACAATTTATTTTTCACACATTAAGAATTAAAAATCATGAACAGCAAACGACAAGTAAAAATTAATGATTTAACAATCGGCGGCGATGCTCCTGTTCGTGTCGAGAGCATGTTAAAAATTTCTCTCGATAAGCGCGAAGAAGTTTTAGCGCAGTGCGAACGATTGATTAATTGTGGTTGCGAAATGGCGCGCGCGGCGTTGCCTCGTCTGGAGTACGCAGAAGATTTGAAATTTCTCGTCGAACATACGAAGCTCACGATTATGGCGGATATTCATTTCGACCCGGCCTTGGCACTCGCAGCTATGGAAGCGGGCTGTCGCGCAATACGAATCAATCCCGGCAACATGCCTTTGAACAAATTAAACGACGTAATCACGACTGCAAAAAATCTCGGCGTTGTGATTCGAATCGGTGCGAACGGCGGTTCAATTTCTTTAGCTCAACTTGACGCGGCCAAGGGCAACAGAGCCGAAGCACTTTATATCGCGGTGCGTGAACAGGCCGAATTATTATTAAGTCAAAATTTCACGGATTTAATTTTGTCGGCAAAGTCTTCGAGCGTCCCTGAATGTATCAAAGCTAACGAGTTAATCGCGGCGAATTATCCTGATTTTCCCATGCACATAGGCTTGACTGAAGCAGGCCCCGGCGATGGCGGCATTGTCAAAGGCACGGCGTGTATATCGAATTTATTATTAAAAGGGATCGGCGACACGTTGCGAGTATCATTGACGGACGAACCAGAACGCGAAGTAAGAGTCGGCTACGAAATTTTAAAATCTCTTGAGTTTCGAGTTAAGGGAGTGAATTTAATCTCTTGTCCGACTTGCGGACGAAGACGCGCTGACGTCATGAAGCTCGTGAAAGTCGTTGAGCCGATGTTAAAAAATCTTCCTGACGGTGTTTCAGTTGCTGTCATGGGGTGCGAAGTCAACGGCCCGAAAGAAGCGCGCCACGCTCAATACGGAATCGCAGGAACGCCTAGCGGTGCTGTGTTATTCAAAGAGGGAAAACCATTCGGCGAATATAAATTTGAAGAACTTGAAAAAATTTTGCCGGAGTTTTTAAAAAATTAAAATTCAAAAAGCAGGAGATGACTTTTAATGAAAAAATTTTTGTTTCTCACGCTGATTTTCATTTTCAGTTTGTCATTAGCTGCTGACGCGTCAATAATTCTTCACTTCGATTCTTCACCGACTCAAGACGACGGCGGCAACACTTGGAAGACCGAAGGCAAGCCTACAGTTTCAATTACTAATCCTAGAGGTGCGGCCTCACTTCGTCCGGCGTTACAGCTAGACGGGAAGTCTTCTTTGCAAGCTGACGGCGGAATTTCTTTAGGCGGAAAAGATTTTACGATTGACGGCTGGGCTTTCATTGATACGAATTGCGGAAGCTATGGAAGAATTTTTGAGTTCAACACCGAAGCAAAGGGCAGCAAGCGCATTATGCTATCACGTTACGGCAGTGGCTCTGACTTAGTTTTTGATGCCGACGGAAAAACTAAAACTGTAAGTCAATGCGTCGATAAACTTTTTCATTTTGCTTACGTCTATGAGGACGATAAAGAGTTAGTTTCGTTTTACATAAACGGCGAATTGAAAGACACAATCAAAATTAAATTGCCCGAACGAAAATATGAAATTTCTTACATCGGCAAGTCTTCATGGGATTCAGACGGAGCATTTGTCGGCTACATTTATGAATTTAGAGTTAGCGACGGCCAAGCGCTCTGGAAAGATAAATTCACGCCTCCCGACGTTCAAGAAATTCCAGAAGCCGAATCGGTCATGTTAAATTTCGATAATGATTTCACCGACGGCGGCGGAACTGTCTGGAAAGCTCACGGCAACAACAAACCCGTAGTAGCTGAAACAAATTCACGCGGCGCGGCTTCACTTCGTCCAGCGTTGCAATTAAATGGCGAGTCTTACTTGCAAGCTGAAGGCGGGATTTCTTTAGGCGGACGAGATTTTACGATTGACGGCTGGGCTTTCATTGACACAAGCTGCGGAAGCTACGGAAGAATTTTTGAATTTAACGTCGCGGCCAAGAACAGCAAGAGAATTTCTTTGAGCCGTTACGGCAGTGGCAGCGATATTATTTTCGACGTCGAGAGCGAAACTAAAACCGTAGGCCCGTTAATTGATAAACTCTTTCATTTTGCGATCGTTTATGACCACGCGCGGACTATATCGTGGCTCTATATTAACGGCGAATTAAAAGCAAAAATCGATTCTGCAATTCCACGCCGCTATTATTCGATCGCTTACCTTGGAAAGTCATCATGGGATTCCGATGGCATGTTCGCGGGGTATCTCTATAACTTCAGAGTTACTGACGGCAAAAAACTTTGGGACGACAATTTCACGCCCCCGGAAGTTCAAGTGAAGCCTGTTAATGAATCCGTGATGCTACATTTTAAAAATGACTTCAAAGATGACGCCGGCAATGAATGGACAGCGAACGGCTCGCCCGTTATTTCTGAATCAAAATTGCAATTAGACGGCGAGTCATATTTGCAAGCCGAAGAAGGAATTTCTTTAGGCGGACGGGATTTCACGATTGACGGTTGGGCATTCATTGACACGGACTGCGGAAGCTATGGAAGAGTTTTTGAATTTAACGTTGAGGCCAAGAGCGGCAAGAGAATTTTATTAAGTCGATACGGAAGCGGCAGCGATGTTGTCTTTGACGTCGAAGGCAAAACGAAAACCGTAGGGCCTTTGGTCGATAAACTTTTTCATTTTGCGATCGTCTATGACCATGCAAGAACTATATCGTGGATTTACATAAACGACGAACTGAAAGCAAAAATTGATGCTGCAATTCCGCGCCGTTATTATTCGATTGCTTATCTTGGAAAATCTTCATGGGATTCTGACGGAATGTTCATCGGAAATATTTATGATTTCAGAGTTACCGACGGGAAAAAACTTTTTGATATTTCTTCACCGTCTTCAGCTCCTTCAACAGAGAGCAAGCCGCAAGAAGTCAAAGCGCTTCCCGATAAGCCGGAGCCGCCGAAAGATATTCAAAAACCGGTAACTCCTCCGACAAAAATAAAAGCTCCTTCACCGTTCGGCGGGATCGGAATTTTCCAGAACGCAAAACCTAAGCCGAAGCCCAATAAGTTAAGAAACACATTCTAATAAAAGTCAGGAGTCAAAGTCGCTCCTGATTTTTTATTTTAATTTTTTTCTTTTTCTTTCTTTTCAATTTGCGACGCTATGAGGTCTGTAAGTTCTCCCAAGGTTCCC
>CAJORD010000263.1 GCA_905236605.1 uncultured Synergistales bacterium
AGCTACGCGGACTATGCAATCGCTATGATCGACGAGGCAACAAAAGGCAATCACATTAAACAAAGAATCAGTTTAGTAAAGGAGTAACTAATAATGAAGAAATTTTTTCTTGCGTTATCATTCGCGGCTTTGTTCGCGTCAGTCGCATTTGCAAATTCAATCAGCGTCGGTAACATGAACGTTTATAACTTCGACGACATCAAGCTTCACGCCTATTCAACCGGCGACAACATGAATGACCATTGCTACGTCGTTGAAACTCCCGAAGGACTCGTGTTAATCGAAAGCACCGCTTACAAAGAAAACGTTCAGGCTTTGAGCGATTATATTAAGTCGCTTGACAAACCGTTAGTCGCGGCTCTGCTCTCTTATCACCCGAACGGTTATAAATCTTACGGCGGGAGCCCCGCTGGCAGCGACGTAAAAATTTATGCGACCGAGAACGCTTTGAAGAGTTGGCAGGAAAACGGCGGCGTCTGGAATTTAACACAAAGTTTCATTCAGGCACTTGGCGATAAAGTTGCTGAAGATTTACCCGCTTCGGCTGAAATCATCAACGAGGGCGATACTCTCAAACTTGCCGGTGTTGAGTTTAAAATTTTACATTCGTCCGACGGCGAAGATTATGATATAGAAATCCCGGCTATTAACGCGATTTATCGTCATATGATGGGTGCGAAGACTCATAATATTTTGCCGGCCGTGCCTTATATCGAAGCAGAAATTGCTGACCTCAAAAATTATCAGGCCAAGGGCTATACTATGATTTTAACGAGCCATGCCGCTCCCGACGGTCAAAAGGCAGTCGCTGAAAAAATCGAATATCTTGAAAAAGTTCTTGAGCTTGCGAAATCATCAAAAGACAAAGAAGAATTTATCAACGCTGTCAAAGCAGCTTTCCCGGATTATGCTGTCGATGCGTATCTCGAAATGAGCGCGAACGCGTTATTTAATTAGAAGTTAGGAATTAGGAGTGAGGAATGTTTTTCTCTTGCTCCTGTTTTATAATTTGTAAATTAAAAATTAAATTGAAGGAGGTGAAATAAAATTCAAATTTCGAGTCGTTTCACAATCGCTATTCATATACTCACGTGCATAGATTATTTTTATGAAAAATATTTAATCACGAGCGATTTTTTAGCGTCAAGCGTCCAAGTTAATCCGGTCATAATCCGACAAATAATTTTAAAACTCAAAGCCGCCGGCATGATTAATATCACTCGCGGTCGCGGCGGCATGAAGCTCGCAAAATCACTCGAAGAAATTACGCTTTACGATGTCTATAACGCTGTGGACTGCGTGAACGGGAGTTTATTTCATTTTCATGAAAATCCGAATCCAGATTGCCCGGTCGGAAAAAATATTCATTTTGCTTTAGATGATAGCCTTTCAGAAATTCAAAACGTTTTTGAAAATAAATTGAGAAGCATAACTGTGAAAGACATCGCAGAAAAAATTTAATTTTTTATTTTTTATTGTTAATGTCAGTAAAAATATTCTTGCAATGATAACTTCAAACTAATAAAATTATCTTACCGTACAATTTTTCAAAAATATTCACCAAAATTTTATATGTCAGGAGCGTTTAATAAGATGCAGATTGATATTAACAGCAGACTTATCGCACTTATCGGCACGCCTCTTGGTCAGTCATTCGCAGCTCGTATGCAGAATGCGGCTTATCAGGCGGCAGGTTTCAACATGGTTTATTGTTACTGTGAAGCAGACAGCACTCACTTGAAAGAAATCATCGACGGCATTCGCTACATGCCCACTTTCTTAGGCTGCGCAGTTACGAAACCCAACAAAGAAAACGTCATGCAGTATCTTGATGATTTTGATCCTCTTTGCAAAAAAATCGGTTCTTCAAACACAGTCGTTAAGACCGAAACAGGCAAACTCGTCGGCTACAACACTGACGGCTACGGCGCATTAAGAGACATCAAAGAGCATAACATTCCGATTAAAGACCACGTAATGTTCTCATTCGGTGCTGGCGGCACTGGCCGTTCAGTATGCCTCGAACTCGCTGAAGAAGGCGCGAAGAAAATTTTCATTTCCTCACGTTCAGAGAAATGCGAGACCCTCAGCGAAGAGATTAACAAGTTCTATCCCGGCGTTTGTGTCCCTGTAAGAGCCGCTGACGAAGCCGGAATCAAAAAAGCTCTCGACGAGACCGACGTAATTTTGAATCTCTCCGGCCTCGGAATGAAAGGCAAAGAAGAATATACCTGCGTTGACAAGAGCTTCC
>CAJORD010000264.1 GCA_905236605.1 uncultured Synergistales bacterium
ACAATAAAAGCTCCTATCGCGAGTTTCGTTGCGTTAAAAGCCGTCTTCATTGGAGGAGCTTTAGCAATCGCTGACCCAGCATAAGCCGCCAATGCTACCGGAGGCGTTATATCCGCGACAATTCCAAAATAAAATACAAAGAAGTGTGCGCAAATTTTTTCAATTCCAATCGCAGGAGCCATTAAGATAGGCGCACAAGTCGCCGCCATTATGCAGTAGTTCGCCGTCGTCGGAACTCCCATTCCTAAAATTATGCAACATATCATCGTTAGCACAAGCGCAATGAAAGCATGACCGCCGGAAACGTTCACTACCATTGTAATTAATTCTGATGCAAGACCGGTTGACGTTATACAACCTGCGACAAGTCCTGCCATTGCACAAGCTACAGCTACGGTGATTGTTCCGCGTCCGCCCGCTTCGAGAGCTTCAAGAATTTTTTTCGGCGTTATTCGTTCGTCGCTGTTGAAGAGGCCCACGAAGATAGCAAGACCGATAGCTATCGCCGCGGAGAATTGCATAGTGTAAATATTCATCGAGACCATTACAACGAGAACAATTAACGGCAACAACAAATAAACTTTCGGAAGTAATTTCAAAATTCGCGGCAATTCTTCTTTAGGAATGCCTTTCAATCCTAATTTTTTAGCTTCAAGATGAACGGCGATATAAATTCCTGCGAAGTAAAGCACCGCCGGAAGAATTGCTTTTAATGCAACTTGCGAATACGGAATGCCCATGTATTCGGCCATTAAGAAAGCCGCCGCGCCCATTATCGGAGGCATAATCTGACCGCCAGTTGAGGCCGCCGCCTCGACAGCTCCCGCAAATTCAGGCTTATAACCTGTCTTCTTCATCATCGGAATTGTTACTGAACCTGTCGTTACGGTGTTGCCGACTGACGAGCCTGAAACCATTCCGCAAAGAGCCGACGATATGACCGCGACTTTAGCAGGCCCGCCCGCCGAAGCTCCTGCGATAGCGTTCGCAAGATTGATGAAGAAAGTTGAAATTCCTGTTCGCTCTAGGAAAGCTCCGAAGATTATAAACACGACGATATATTTTGCACAGACTTCAATCGGAGTGCTTCGTAATCCGTCGCCAGTCGAATAAAATAAATCGTAAATGACTTTTCCAAATCTCACTGTCGAGAACGCATAGACCATCAACGCTCCGACCACGCACAAAATCGGAATGCCTACGCAGCGTCGACAAAGTTCCATAGTCGATAAAATTGCAAGCACCGCCATTGTAATCATTAAATGATAATTCGGGTTTCGAGGACTTGTTACACGTAAGGCGAGTTTAATAATGCTCTCGGCGTTCCATGCAAAATAAAAAAATGGAATTGCTCCGGCTAACATTATTAAAATGTCATAAAACGGAATAGAATTTGATCGCGTTTTTGTGTCAAATATAATCGGAATTGAAATTGAATCATCAAGTCCCGGTAAAATTTCGCTGGGAGTTTTTCTAATCGGATAATGTAAGTAGCCAAGAATTAAAATTAATCCCAAGAAGACATTTAGCCTTATCTCCGGCATCGCAGTGCTGAAGAGCGTAACATAAATACAATAAAGTGAAAACAGCGCCGACAGACATTTGACAAGCACAGCCGGGCGACCATGCCAAATACGAGTGTTAGACTCACGGTCGTATTTTTTCATAACGCTGTCAAGCATAGCGTCAATATTTTCGTCTAATTCGCCAGTAGCCCGTGATATTAAATCAGTATCACTCATGAAAAATTTTCCCCTTTCTAAAAATTTTTACAAAAAAACGGCCACAGCAAAACGCCGCAGCCGTTAAAAAATTCATTTACGCAAAAAATTTATTTGCCTGCGACTTTAATTCCCTTTTCGCCGAAATATTTAACTGCGCCTTTGTGATAAGGTACTGCCGTGTAGCTGGCTGCAAAATTCAAATTGAGTTCCGCGCCCTTAGCATGAGCCGCTGTGATTTCGTCAACGTTTTCAAAAATTCCGTAGAGGAAGTTATAAACGTCGGTCTCTGAAACGTCATCGAGAGCAATTACGACCGCGCCGACCGCTACTGTTACCGTGTCTTCGTCAGTGCCGTAAACTTCTTTCTTAATCACGTTCATTGAGTAATAAGGAGACTCGGCGATTAATTTCAAAACGTGTTCATCATCGAATCCAACGAGATAAACTTTCTTTGTCGTCGCCAATGAAGTTACAGCCGTCGTAGGTGCACCTGCAACGATGAAAGCCGCGTCGATTTTTCCGTCCTGCAAAGCTTCAACGCTGTCGCCGAATGATTGATAAGTCGGTTTGATGTCTTTCTCGACGTCAAGGCCGTAAACTTTCAAAACGTCAACAGCGTTGAAGTAAACGCCCGAGCCTGCTGCGCCGATTGAAACGTTTTTGCCTTTGAGGTCAGCAACTGTTTTAATATTAGGGTCAAGCGTTACAATCTGAACTTGCTCCATGTAAAGATTAGCGACTGTTGAGAAGTTGTCATATTTTTCATCGAAAAGTCTTGTGCCTCTGTAAGCATACGCGCCGACGTCCGACTGTGTGAAACCGAGTTGTGCATCGCCGTCGTCCATAGCTTCGATATTGGCTTTAGAGCCGCCGGAAGTAATCGCTGTAACGGTTGTGCTTGTCTTTTCGCCGACTTTGCCAGCAAGAACTCCGCCGAAGCCGTAATAAGTTCCCTGCGCTCCGCCGGTCGTGAATATTAATCTCGAACCACCGGGCATAGCGTCAGCAAACGCCGCGCATGTCATAGCCATAGCGAAGACTAAAGCGAGAGAAATAATTTTCTTCATTTTTGAAATACCTCCTGAAAAAATTTTTAATTATTCTATCATTAATTCTTCACGACAATAACAGGCGCATAAATTATATTTTCGTTGAACCATGCTGAAACTGAAATTTTATGATCTTCGGGAACTGTTGTAATCTCTTCGCCGTCAAGATTATAAAATTCTACGATATCGTCATCTTCAGAAGGCTCTATGTTTTGAGGACAAGCTAGCCAAATTAATTTTGCTCCTGTTTCAATGTCTTCTGAAATTTCGAATTCGAGATCATAAAGGCCGCTTTCATTCACGAAAATTTCAGGTAAAACTGCAGCGATTTTATGTCCGACCAAGAGTTTTATCGCTCTCACGTCTGAAATATTGCGCGGATTTCCAATGAATATTTTTTGAGAGCCATCAACATTTTTATTGTTCAAAACGTCCCAGCTTAAAGCCTGTTCGTTCAAAGTGGTTTTATTGTTTGAAAACGTCTTATCGTCAACGCACGGATAAATTACAAGCGCGACTTCCTGTTCCGTTTTTTCTTTCGTAACGCTGTTCTCGGCTGTAACTTTGAAGCTCGTTCTTATTGCGGTGCCGTCAGTCTTGTTCGAATTATAAACCCCTTTCGGAAGAGTTACGGTGAACGTGCAGTCCTTGGCACTGCTTTTTCCAGCCTTGACTGAACCTTTTGAGGGCTTCGATGAAACTTTCCATTTGATTTTCGTTTCGCTTCCTGTAACACTTGCGTCAGTGAGGCTCAGCGTAATATCTTTCGTTATCTTCTCCGTTTTGCTTGCCTGTAATTCAAGCGGTGATGACGCCTTAAACTCGGGCTTGGGGTCGGTAACGATAAATTTCACTTTCTGTTTAGCCGTAGTTTCGTAATTTGAAGCCGTTATTTCTACCGCAGTTCCGCTCTTTTTTGTAGGTTCAGGCGAACCCGTAACCGTTACAGTTCCGTTTGAAGCAAGAGTTAGACCACTGGGCAGATTTCCAGAATAAACTACAGGGGTGTAGGCGGCTTTGCTTGACTAATCAGGCATTGCCGCTCACATTAATTTCTAAATTTCTTCTGCTGCCAAAATACAAGCTCTCACAATTATGTCGACAGCTTCGCCCTTCGTTACAGGACGTCCGTAATAAAAATTTTCTTCGATTGAATAGACGTTCAAAACTCCAAGAGCCGCAAGCGTCGTAACGTAATCAGAATTTCTGTTCGCTTCAATTTTAAATGGAAGCTTCGCGCCCTTCTTACGCGGAATATTTTTGAGTGTCGGAAAAGCTTCGCAAACGACACGAGCAAGTTCTCCGCGCGCCATGAGTTTATCTTTATCAAGTCCCGAAGGCACAGGACGCTTTTTCATTTTCAAGGCTCTTTGTGCTTTCGTGAGAATTTCGCGAACGTTGAGCGTAGTTACAAGTTCATTGACGCCAAACTCGCCTTTATCCTCGCCTTTTATGATTGCCATTTCCCAAACTGGATCATCGTAAACTCCAAGATTAAACGAAACTGAATGCGGATATTCTTTCGGCGCGATTAAGCCATAAAGATTTGAAATTTGAATAGCCTTGTTTAATGAATGAGTTTCAGGGACGTCCGTGTAATTACAAAGTGAAAGATTGACACCAGAATTTAATAATTCCCATTGGACCTTTAGAGGGTGAACTTCACGCGGTTCTTTCTTTTCGCGAACGGCAACCGCCGCTAAAGCTCCCGCAGCTTGCCCCGTCATCATTGTGATAGGCTGAAGCCTCAAGGCTCCCTGTGCAAGTCGCGACATCGACAAATTTTTTTCTGCCGCTATGAAGCCGTCAGTGTCCTTAGGTATCAAAATATTCATCGGGACTTGAAACGGCCCGCGCGGTCTGTTGATTATGGAACTGTTAGAGCGCTCGTCTAAATCCCATTCCATATCCGAATCCGTGTTTGCTCCGTGAAGGTCAAGAATATAACCGCCAATCGCTATAGCATCTGAAAATTCGTGGCTAGTCTGTCCGTCTCTGTAGCTCAAAGAATTTTGAAGAAGCTCGTGAGAAGTCAAAGTGTGTTCGCCAACTATGCGCCGAGATTCTCGAACATAAGGTATAACGGGCATACGCTTAACAATTTCTTGCCATTCCGCCGGAAGGTCTCTAGCGGCTTCGGGGAGGATTCTATTTTTATATTCGTCATCAGCGACGCTCCACTCCTCGCCAAGCTCATTCTGAACGTAATATATAAAATGTAAAGTCTTGATTAAGGCCTCGCGTTCAATTTGCTTTCTTAAATTTCTGTCTTCGAGATAGCCGACCGGAAGTCCGCGCTTGCCGTTCCATGCATAAGTTCCGGGATAATCGTTGCCCCAATTTACTGTGGTCTTTGTGATGTATTCGCGATTGTCTTTATCTGCGTCGTAGCTATAAGGGTTCATGCTGTCGGGCAAGCCTCTATAGGCGTTGTGCGTCATGAAGTTTACGGGAGTTTGAACGGGGTAAGTGTTTCTGAAATTGAAGCCGTCGGCTGAAACATAACTTTCGTAATTTCGTTTTGCAAGTTCGTAACCCGGCAGCGGCTCGCGCGGTTTAAGATGGTCAGGGACGCTCGGCATATATTTATGAAGCACAGCCACCCACGTAATTTCTTGAACCATTGCATCAGGATTCAAAAACGGTGAAACAGAATTGCCGGCCCTATATGGAATTTTTGAAAGCGGGATCATGTCGCCATATTCCGTAGCGTCGATTAAAATTTTGCAGGCGTAACGCTTATCGCTGCCTTCAAACGTACGAACCGTAACGCCGGTTATCGTGTTTTTATTTTTGTTCACGTTCGTAATTTCGGAGTTCATTAAGAAATCTATCGTGCCTTTGCGTCGAGCTTCATTGATGAGATTTACGAGAGCTTCTTGGCCGATATGAGGTTCAAAAGCGACGCTGTTGGGGGTCCAGTAACAAGTCCCCATGGATTTGCCGCGATAGTCGTAATAATTTTGAAGACGTGAAATTAATTCTCTGTATAATCCGCTCTTCTGTCGGCTCATGTCGTCCATAGTCGAAACGCCTGCGGCCGTTGCTTGTCCTCCGATCCAAGTACTAGGCTCAACGACGAGAACACTAGCTCCCATTCGTGCTGCTTGAATAGCTGCCGAGATTCCGCCTGTCCCGGCGCCTGCTATGATTATGTCGTAAGAATTTCTCGCTGCTTTTCGTGAAGCTGGGAAAGCTTCGTTCGCTAAACAGCAAAGCAGAAGCATTATTAAAATTATCCGCGGAATTTTAATCCTTTCGTTCCTCATTCCTAATTCCTCATTCCTAATTCATGAATTATCTTGTCAATGATAACACCGACGGCTAAAATATGAAAAATGCAAGTAGGAATTAGGAGTTAGGAAGTAGGAAGTAAAAAATGCAGGCAGAATTTATGAAACGAGCTTTGAATTTAGCTCTTAATGGACGCGGCGGGACTTCTCCAAATCCTATGGTCGGGTGCGTCATCGTCAAGGACGATAAAATCATTGGCGAAGGCTGGCATCGTTGGTGCGGAAATCCTCACGCCGAAATCGAAGCACTTAATGACGCTTACTCACGTGGCAACGACGTTAAAGGCGCTACGGTTTATGTAACTCTTGAGCCGTGTTCGCATTTTGGAAAAACTCCCCCGTGCGCAAATCGTCTTGTTAAAGAAGAAGTTTCAGAAGTCGTTATCGCAATGCGCGACCCTAATCCTAAGGTCAACGGACGCGGAATTGAAATTTTACGTGAGGCCGGGATAAACGTTATCGAGCTTCAAAATTTTGAAGCACAAGCTAAAGAATTAAATCGCGGATTCGTTTTTGTTCATAAATATCAAAGACCGTTTGTAACTCTCAAGGCGGCTTTGAGTCTCGACGGGCGACTGTGTTTAGCGAACGGCTCTAGCAAATGGCTCACAGGAATCGAAGCGCGCACTAAGGCTCACGAGATCCGCGCAATGAATGATGCTGTTTTAGTTGGTGTCGGAACTGTCTTAGCTGACAATCCCGAACTTACAGTTAGACACGTCGAAGGCATAAACCCGAAGCGCGTTGTTCTTGATTCAAATTTACGAACTCCCACGGACGCAAAAATAATTTCAAATGATGGCAAGTGTTTAATTTTTACGACCTGCAACGATAAAAACAAAATTTCAAAATTACAAGACGCAGGCGCAAACATAATCACGCTCGCAGAACTTAGCGTGAAAAATATTTTAGATTCTCTTGTCGCTCACGGTGTCTTAAATTTAATGGTTGAAGGCGGAGCGTCGGTCTTGAGTTCGTTCCTGAAGAGCGGCATGGCGGATTACTTGAATTTCTTTTACGCTCCTAAAATTTTGGGCGACGGGAAAAATTTTAATCTCAACTTGAATTTTAATTCGGTCAGCGAGGCTTTCAGTCTGCGCGATATGAAAACTCAAATTTACGGCAAAGATATTTTAATAGAAGGGCGGTTGTCATGTTCACCGGACTTATAGAACGAACAGGCACAGTAAAAAAATTTTTTCACAGCGGCGAGTTTTACACTCTCACAATCGAAGCTAATGACTTTTCAGGCGAACTCGTCAAAGGTCAATCTGTTTCAGTCAGTGGAGCCTGCCTGACGGTTACGCGAAACGATTTACATTCGTTTGATGTACAGATGATGCAGGAAACTTTTAAGCGGACGTGGTTCGGGAAATCTTTGCGAGCCGGGACAAAAATTAATCTTGAACGCGCAATGAGATTGACAGATAGATTAGACGGTCATTTAGTTTTAGGCCATGTTGACGGCGTCGCGAAGTTAATTGACCTCAAAGGCACAGCGACGAAGGAAGCAATTTTTGCCCCCGAAGATAAAAATTTGTTGCGCGGAATTGTCGAGAAAGGCTCCGTAGCGATTGACGGAATTAGCCTCACGGTTATCAGCGTCAACGAAAAAAATTTTTCTGTCGGACTTATCCCCGAAACGCTTTCACAAACGACACTGGGCAACATAAAACCCGGAAATTTTATAAATCTCGAAACGGACATTTTAGGAAAATATGTAGCGCGTCTGACGAATTTCAATTCTAATTCAGCGAAGGACAGCGGAAATTATTTAGCGTCGCTGCTCCAATGAAAGATATTAATCTTGCCATTGTCGATGATAATATTTTCGACGC
>CAJORD010000265.1 GCA_905236605.1 uncultured Synergistales bacterium
AAGAGCTTGCGAAATATATGCAAGGTAAATAAAGATGGCTGGAATCGTTGCAATAATTGGGAGACCTAACGCCGGGAAGTCTTCCTTGTTTAATCGTCTAACCGGAACAAAAGACGCAATCGTTGACGACATGCCAGGCGTAACTCGCGATAGACTTTATGGCGAATGCGAACACCGAGGAAAAAATTTTTATGTCATCGACACGGGCGGAATTTTTGGAACTGACACGGAATTTAGCGCAGGAATTAAAAATCACGTTGACGAAGCCGTTAAAGAGTGCGACGTGATAATTTTTTTGCTTGACGGCCGCGACGGCGTAACAAGTTCCGACGAAGAAATCGCTGACTTCATTCGTAAAGCGTCCGGCAATGACAAGCCCGTAATAGTCGCTATGAATAAACTTGACGACCCTAAGCATGACGATTTTATTAACGACGCTTACGCGCTCGGCTTTGAAAACGTCGTCGGCGTCAGTGCGCTTCACAAACGCGGCATTGATGATTTACTTGACTTAGTTGCGGACTTGTTGCCCGAAGCTGAAGAAGAATTTGAAGACGACTCCGACGAGATCAGGCTCGTTATCGCAGGTAAACCGAACGTAGGAAAATCTTCGCTCTTGAACAAAATCACGAACTCCGAACGCTCGTTAGTAAGTCCGATAGCAGGCACGACTCGCGACCCTGTAGACATGAAAATTAATATCGAAGGTCAGAATTTTAAAATCGTAGACACTGCGGGCTTGCGAAAACGTTCAAAATTCGATGGCGATTTAGAATATTATTCTTTTGTTCGTACATTGGCAGCCGTTGACAGAGCCGACATAGCATTATTATTAATGGACGCTCGCGAACCATGCACGGATCAGGATAAGAAGATAGCCGCTCACGTCGTTCAAAAGGGCAAAGGACTCGTGATAGTCTTGAATAAGTGGGACTTAATACAGCACCCCGAAGGCAAAAATCCTGCTGACGAATTAATAAAAAAAATTCGCGATGAAATGCCGTTCTTGAGTTACGCTCCTATAGTTTTTGCTTCGGCTTTGAACGGTCGCGGGGTTGCGAAAATTATTCAGACGGTCTTGACTGTCAACGAAAATCGACAGAAACGAATCCCCACGAATTTATTAAATCGTTTAATGCGCGATGTCCTTGCTTTCGATCGCTTGCCTTCGGACAAGAAGGGCCGGGCATTAAAAGTCTATTACTGTTCACAGGCTGACGCTTTGCCGCCGACTTTTATATTTTTCGTGAACAAGCCCGAACTCGCAAATTCTTCTTTTGAAAATCATGTTAAAAATAAATTGCGTGAGCTTGAAGACTTCACAGGAACTCCCGTCCGAACATTTTGGAGAGGAAAGGACAATGATAAC
This sequence comes from uncultured Synergistales bacterium, assembly GCA_905236605.1. GTDB lineage: Bacteria > Synergistota > Synergistia > Synergistales > Aminobacteriaceae > JAFUXM01. The sequence goes on from CAJORD010000265.1 coordinate 1,370, forward strand.
TAGGAATTAGGAAGTAGGAGGTAGGAAGTAAAAATGAAAAAAATTTGCTTGATATTTTTGATTCTAATTTTAAGTACGTCAGTCGCATATGCTCGCAGCGACGTAACGCTAGCTGAATTAAACGGCACTGTCGGAGTTCAAATGGAAGAATTTGTGAAAGAAGTCATCGCTAATTCCGAACGAAACGGCGACGCTTTGATAATTTTTCAACTTGATACACCCGGCGGCCTAGTTGAAGCTATGCGCGGAGTAGTGCAATCAATTTTAGCGTCTCAAGTTCCCGTTGCCGTCTGGATACCACCTGGCGGACGAGCGGCAAGCGCAGGGGCGTTTATCGTTCAATCGGCTCACATTGCGGCAATGGCTCCTGGCACGAACATCGGCGCGGCTCACCCTGTTGTGGCGTCCGGCGAAGACATCAAAGAAAGCGACATGAGCAAAAAAATCATGAACGACTTGAAAGCCCAAATGCGTTCGGTCGTTCAGTTGCGAAATCGAAATCAGGAAATTGCCGAGCAAATGATTGAAGAGAGTATCTCTCTGACAGCGACAGAAGCATTAAAAAATAAAGTTGTTGACATCGTGGCGAGCGATATAAATTCTTTAATTAAAGCAACGGCCGGGCGACGTGTGAAAATTAATTCGCAGTTCGTGAAAATAAATTTTGATAACGAAGTCAAAGTTTCTCGTGCGAATATGTCATTCAGCGAACGAATTATTCAATTTGTTTCAGACCCTCAAATAGCTTATTTATTAATTTCCGGCGGAATTATGGCAATCTTTTTTGAAGTTATAACGCCCGGCGGCTTTATCTTGGGCACAGTCGGCGGGGTTATGCTAGTGCTTGGTTCGATAGGCCTGAAGATGCTGCCGTTTAATTGGGCCGGAATCGTTTTGATTTTAGCCGGAATAATTTTAATGACCGTAGATTTAATCGCCGGGACTTCGGGATTATTGACGCTAGTAGGCTTGCCGGTGTTCTGCTTAGGCGGAGTGTTTTTGTTCCGAGCGCCGGGCGGCGAGCTGCTTCAAATTTCCTTGTCATTCATAATTGGCATAGCGATAGCGTTAGGAATTTGTTTTGCGTTCGTAGCATTCTTGATTGTGAAAGGCTTTCGGCGGAAAGTTGCTACAGGTTCGCAGGGAATGCTTGGACTTGAGGTCGAAATTCTTTCAGATTTAAGCGAAAATTCTTTTGGTCAAGTCTCGTGTCACGGGGAAATCTGGAGAGCTAAATCAGAATCTGGAAATATTGCAGCTGGGGCGTCAGGAGTTGTGAAAGCGATTGACGGAATGACTTTAACTATTTCGGCTTTACAGTGAATCCACCATGATACAGCGGAGGCCGGTAAATTGGCAAAGCTGTTTGTCGTTTGTTAAGAACGCGTCGCAATCATTAAGAAGAGCTGCCGCAAGTTGTAAAGAATCCATCGTCTTAAAACAAGGATATTCCGCACGAATTTGCGCCGCTCTTTCTGCGATAGCAACATCAATCGAGATTATGTTAATTTGTGAAGCGGCAATAAAAGCAAAAAAGGCGGCAACCTTTCCTAAATTTTCATCTCTATAAGGGTACGTTAAATATTCAGTTGCTGTAATAACAGATGTAGAGATTTCTTTTTTGTTATCTAAAGCAAGAGAAAGGGAATCTTTAACTTTCCACGCGTAACGCTCATCAACATCTAAATAATAAATAAGCGGTGCTGTATCCAAAAATAATTTTTCAAAATGTCCGATCACAATCTCGCAACTCCCTTATATAATCTTGTGCATCAATATCAGGAAACATTTTTTTACCCCATCCCATGTAACGTCTGAGGTCAATTTTTATTTTTGAAGCGTGTTTTTCTTCTCTGTCTGTCTGAACAGGAGTTGTTAAATAATCTTGCACGTTAATCACCTTTTCTTTCTAAAAAATATTATACAATAATGAAAATTAAATCTAAGGAGTGCTAATAAACTTGAATAAAAAAATCTTTGAACAATTTTTAGGTAAACCTGTTGAAATTTTTCTTGCGCCCGACACTCCGAGAACGTCTGGAATTTTATTAAGTTGCGATGATGATCATTTCGTAATTGGCGAAGAGTTTTGGTCTTATTCAGCTGTACTCGGAATCAGGTCGCTGAAAAAAAATAATCGCCCCGCGCGTCCCAAGCAAGAATTAAAATTAGAAGAAACTGCATCGCCAATCCCGGAGCCTAATCTCGAAACTCCTAAGCCTATCGAAAAGCCTGCTGCTGAAGTCAAAAAAGAAATTAAAAATGAAGTTTTTGATACAAAGCCTACAACCTCGCCAGAAATTTTAATTGAAGATTTAGTGGGCCGCGAATTTGAAGGTACGATTGTTTCATTTTTCCCCGAACGCGGCTGGGGATTTATAGATTCTCCTGAAGTTAAAGCATTAGGCGTGCCTTTACAGGACGGCGAGAAAGTTTTTGTTCACATGAATCAAGTTACAGATGAAGCCCTTCGCTATAAACTATCAACGCTGACGGATAAAAACGCAAATCCTAATATAAAAGTCGTTTTCAAGTTTAGCTCTAATCAACGCGGCTTAGCGGCCGATGATGTTCGCGAGAAAGGCAAGACTGCTCCGAAACTTCCCGATGACGTTTTGAAAGTCGATATGTCATCAGCAATATACGAAGAAGGCGAAATAGAATATTTCAGACGTTACGAAGAAATCCCGCATGGTGAAATCCGAGTTAAAGGCAACAAGCTCTATCGTTTCGATGAAGAAGATGTTATCGATCCGGTTTTGGCTGTGTTCTTGGAGTGCTCGCCGTCGGCAGAAGGTCAGAAAGTAAAATTTATAAAGACTATGGGCAAGCGCGGCAATATGAAAGCCACAAACGTTTCCGCGGCTGTGCCATTCCCCGAAGAAAAAATTAAAGATTGGGAACGCTCGGGGCTGATTCAAAAAGCAAAAGAGCGAATGGGAGTTAAAGATTAGAAATTTTTGGGGGAGCTTTAAGGGCTCCTCTTTTTTTATTTTATATAATGTACGAATGAAAATTTTTTGGCGGAGATTAAAACTATGGACGAAAAATTAAATTTCTTAATTGAATTTTTGTTAGACGAAATGCCTGAATATAAACCAAGCGCAGCAAAAATTACAGATAAAAAAATTTTGTTGCGTTCCTTAATGAACGTCAGGCCGCCGATGAAATTAGACCAGGAATTTTTAAAAGTTCAGGACGAATTTTTATCTAATGAACGTGACTTAAGAGGAGTGATTAATGTTGACGAACTCCCGGAGCGTCAGCCTGGAATTTCAATCTGGCAAGGCGATATAACGCGGCTCGACTCTGACGCAATCGTAAACGCGGCAAACTCAAAATTACTAGGCTGCTTTATTCCTTGCCATCGTTGCATAGATAACGCAATTCATTCGGCTTCGGGACTTCAGCTCCGCGACGAGTGCAACGAAATCATAAAAGCTCAAGGCCATGACGAACCGACAGGAGCCGCAAAAATCACGTGCGCTTATAATCTGCCTTCGAAATTTGTCCTTCATACTGTCGGCCCAATAGTGTTCGGACCATTGACTGACAAACACCGCGAAGAACTCGCAAGCTGTTATCAATCATGCCTCGGACTTGCTGAAGAAAAAAAATTAAAAAGTGTCGCGTTCTGTTGTATTTCGACGGGGGAATTTCATTTCCCTAATGACGCGGCCGCAAAAATCGCCGTCGAAACCGTGAAAAAATTTTTAACACAAAGTCGTTACGTCAAAAAAATAATTTTCAACGTCTTTAAAGATTTAGATTTAGAAATTTACGAAAGAGAATTAGCATGAACGACAAAATTAAAATTTTAAGAAATAAAATCGACGAAGCCGAAGCGATTATCATCGGAGCGGGCGCGGGGCTTTCAACTTCGGCGGGCTTCACGTACACGGGCGAGAGATTTAAAAAATTTTTTTCGGATTTTGAAGAAAAATATAATTTTCACGACATGTATTCCGGCGGCTTTTATCCGTATGAAACTCAAGAAGAAAAATGGGCATTTTGGAGCCGTTATGTTTTCATTAATCGCTACACCGACGCGCCGAAGCCCGTTTATGAAAATTTATTCGCGCTCGTGAAAGATAAAAATTATTTTGTCTTAACTACAAACGTAGATCACTGTTTTCAAAAAGCCGGATTCGATAAATCGCGGCTCTTTTACACGCAAGGCGATTACGGACTTTTTCAATGTTCATTGCCGTGCCACAATAAAACTTACGACAACGAAGAAATTATTATTAAAATGGTCGAGCAGCAATCTAATATGCGCGTGCCGTCGGAATTAATTCCGCATTGCCCGGTCTGTGGTCGATTAATGGAAATGAATTTGCGTTCTGATGATTCGTTTGTCGAAGACGAAGGCTGGCACTTGGCCTGCGACAATTACGTGAAATTTCTCGACGAGAGCCGAAATAAAAAAACTTTGTTTCTTGACCTCGGCACCGGCATGAACACGCCCGGAATTATAAAATTTTCGTTCTGGGAAATGACCCGCGAATGGCCGGACGCGTTTTATATTTGCGTAAATCTTGGCGAAGCGTACGTCGCTGAACGTGCCAGAATCTCAAAAAAATCTCTTTGCATTGATGGCGACATCGGCGAAGTCTTAAACGAGTTGATTTAATTTGAACTTTTCCAGCTTTGATGAATTTCTTGACGCAACCGCGAACGATGACAGAGAATTTTTGAGCGAAGATGAAATTTATAAATTCTCTGAAACTGCGTGTGCCTTTGCAAATTCATCAGGCGGCTGGATAATTTTAGGAGTTGTGCACGAATTTGATGACGAGCTTAACATCACCGGCCTTTCAAATTCAAACTTAAATATAAATTCTTTAATCCCACGAGAAATTTTTTTTGATTCTAAAGTCCTCGATAAAATTTTAATCGTCCGTATAGCGCCGCTTAATCATCGTTTGAAGCCGTTATTTATAAATGGAAAGTTTTATCGTCGAGTCGAAGGCGTAAATTTAATTTCGTCCCGACGTTCTGCGGCAATCGTTGCACAGGACGCGCAAAATTTTTCAGACGAGCCCGCAATAAATTTTTATCTCAATCCTGAAAGCCTCGAAGATTTTTATAACACTGTCATAAATCTTCACGCTGAATATAAAAATTTTTCACCCGAAGAATTTTTGTGCCGAAGTTTTATTTTTTCGGGAAAATTTTTGACGTTTGCCGGGGCGTTGATGTTCGGGAATATTATAAAAGTCCGTGCCGTTTTGGATTCGCCGACCGAACACGCCGAGCTTGAATCGCGAAATCTTTGGGACGCTTATAAAAATATTTTGCCGCGCCTCGTGAAAAAACTTTCGCCCGGGTGTTCGCAAGCGTTTCAAGAAATTTTCATTAACGCTCTTCTTCATTCGGATTATAACGCCGGAAATCAAATTGACGTTTTAATCACAAATCCTCCGAAAGTTTTAATCACGAATCCGGGAACGATTCGTTCAAGCACTCGTAATTACAGATTAAAAAAAATTTTTTCGCTCGCTGGAATTTTTCAAGAAGGCCGAACGCTCGACGACGTAAGAAAATTCATGCCCACGTTCAGACTTGAAGAAGACATTTTGAATTTTCGTGTGAAAGCTCTGCTTCGCCTCGAAGGATTTTCGGAATTAAACACACCCACAATTTTATAACGCGCTACTAATCCCCTAAATCGTGTTACAATGCGGCGAGATAATGCAAAGGGGATAAAATTTTTATGAATGCTTTTGAAGTTTTGAAGGGGCGCGGCTACTTTGAATGGTGCACGAACGCCGAACGCCTTGAACAAGTTATGAACGAAGAAATGGTTACGGCTTACGTAGGCTTTGACCCGACGGCCGACAGTCTTCACGTCGGACATTTAATCCCGTTAATGGCGCTTGGCTGGCTTCAGAGACTTGGCCACAGACCGATAGCGCTTGCAGGCGGCGGCACAGGTTTAATCGGCGACCCGTCAGGAAAGAGCAAAGAAAGAAATTTAATCACGCTTGAAGCCGTTCAGCATAATATCGAAGGCGTCAAAGTCCAGCTTAAAAAATTTTTGAATTTCGATTGCGGCAAAAATTCCGCGTTGCTCTTAAATAATTACGATTGGCTTTCAAAAGTTACATTTCTTGAAGTCCTTCACGACATCGGAAAATTTTTCTCCGTCAACAACTTAATAGCGCGCGAATACATTCGTTCACGTCTTGAAGACCCCGAGAAGGGAATTTCTTACACGGAATTTTCTTATGTTCTGCTTCAGGCGATGGATTTCAAGTATTTGAATGAAAATTATAATTGTCGTTTGCAGATGGGCGGCAACGATCAGCAAGGAAATTTATTAGCCGGCTCTGATTATATTAGAAGGACGACCGGCGCGGAAGTTTTCGGATTGACGCAGCCTTTGTTGCTTACGTCGTCTGGAACAAAATTTGGCAAGACCGAAGCCGGAGCTGTCTGGCTCGACGCAACTAAGACAAGCCCATATAAATTTTATCAGTTCTGGTTTAACACTGACGATCGCGACGTGGAGAAATTGTTGAAACTTTATACTTTCATGCCGCTCGAAGAAATTTCTGAAATCATGAACGAACATAACGCCGCTCCCGAAAAGAGAATAGCGCAAAAAAAACTTGCGTTTGAAGTTACAAAGACGGTACACGGCGAGGACACAGCCAAGAGCGTCATAAACGCAAGTGAGATTTTATTTAATCCGAAAATTGATTTTGCGAACGTCAGCGAAGAAACTTGCGAAATGTTGAAGCAGGAAGTTCCATACAAGAAAGTTGAAGGCGTTGATTTCCCTGCGGGAGTAGTGAGCGTGTTGTCAGCTTCGGGAGCATGTGAGAGCAACGGCGAGGCCAAGCGCGCAATTCGTCAAGGCGGAGTATCAGTCAACGGCGAAAAAATTTCCGACGAGAAAGCCGAACTTAATCGCGAAGTTTTAATCAATGGCAAATACTTGTTTGTAAGAATCGGCAAAAAGAAATTCAACATGGCCGAATTTAGTAATTAAAATTTGAAAAAATGCACACTTGCGGTTGGTATAT
>CAJORD010000266.1 GCA_905236605.1 uncultured Synergistales bacterium
CTTATACTGATGGAGCGCATAGCCACCCCGATGCGGGTTATTCAGGAACGCATCAACACAATGTAAAACTGCCGAGAAAAATGTTTTGGATTCAACCGGGCGACCGAGTTGTTGTCGCGTGGATTGATAATGAAGCCGTTGTGCTATGTGTTGTTTATAATGCCTCTACTGTAGGCAAAAATGAGCCGAATTATTAGGAAGTGATAAATCTTGCCAAATTTATATCCGACTTTTAATTTACCTAAAATCGCCATAAAAAACATTGAGCCGACGAAACATCTTTATAAATCTGCTCCGATGTTTGATTATGACAGCGGCGATTTTGTTCGCGATGGTGCAGGACGGCTCGTAATGGCTGACGGTAAAGAAGCGTACATGGAATGGTGCTTAAAACAATGTGTAACAGAGCGAGGTACGCGATTGGCATATTCCGATAAAATCGGTGTAGAAATTACTGCAGCTATCAAAGATAATGAATCTGATGCCAAAGCGGTACAATCCGCGATTGAGAAAACAATTACAGAAGCTCTGATGATTCACCCCGCTACAGAATATGTGCGGAAATTTAAATTTACTTGGGACGGTGGCAGTCATTTATATGTAACCTTTGTTGTAAAAGGTTACGATTGGGACGAAGAAACTTTGACTGTGGCGTATTAGTAGGAGATGATGCAAAATGTCGCTTGTAGAATTTAAGCAGCCTGAGTGGCTTAACGGACAATCTGCGCGAGCAATAAACAAGCGCATGATGGCAGAATTACCCGATGACATTGACAAAGTTGAAAGCGGCTTTATTTGGGATATGACAATGCCTTCTGCTGAAGAAAAAGCGGAACTTCCGCAGTATCACATGGTTCTTGCTTTGAAAACGATGTTCCATATGTGGGCTGAAGGGCGTTGGCTTGATTATCATGCACATGATTGTGGTTTGGCTCGAAAAGAGGCAAATAAAGCCTATGGTTACGTCACGATAACCGGCGAACCTGATACAGAAATTGTTCAAGGTTTCATATTTTCTGTACCGAGTGACAGCGGTGAACCTGCCATTGATTATGAAACGCTTACAGCGGTTATAATTCCTGAAGAAGGCGAAATTGATATTCCGATTCAAGCCGTAGTCGCAGGTAAATCTTCCAATGTCACCAACGATAAAATTACGATTATGCGAAGCCCCATAAAAGGAATTACGCATATTACGAACAAAGACGCTGTGACAGGCGGCACGGAAGCCGAAAGCGACGATGATTTAAGGCAAAGAATTGATGATGTTTGGGCTGGGCGTGAAGCAAGTTATGTTGGAAATAACGCTGATTATAAACGCTGGGCTATGGAAGTGCCGGGTGTCGGTTATGCCCATACAATTCCTGCAGAAAATTATCACGGTCCGAACAGTGTAAAAATTGTTGTAGTTGATGCGAACGGATTACCTGCAAATGAACAAATTTGCGAAGCGGTAAGGATTCATATTTTCGGAACTCATCGTAAAGATTTAGCACGGCTTGCTCCTGTAGGTTTAGTTGATTTTGCGGTTGTTCCTCCAACTCCTGTGCAAATCAAATACAGCTTCGATTTGAAATTATCATCAGGATATGACGTGGAAACAGTAAAAAGTAATTTTAAATCCGCGCTCTCAACTTATTACGCGACTGTAACTACTGATGAAAATGAATCAAGTTTTGTCAAATACGTTCAAGCTGCTGCTGTCCTCGCAGGAAAAGTGGAAGGCGTTGCGGACTTCAAGCATTTTCGCATAAATGGCAAACTTGATAACATAGAATTTCAAGAGGACGAATATCCTGTGACAGAAGAAATCGAGGTGACAGCACTTTATGAGTAAATTCACTCTCGATAATTTCCCGACTGTTGAAGCGGGAAAGCGAATGTTAGCCAGAGTATCGCCGGTTTATGAAAATTCCTATGTCATGAAATGGCTTTGCCAAGTTTTAGGAATTGAATGGGACGAAGCTCGAAAACTGGTATTAAGTTTACGCGATCAGATTTTTACGGAAACGGTTACTTGGGGAATCGAATATCAAGAACACAAATACAGCATTGAACCGAATGAGAATTTGTCACTTGAAGAACGCAGAGCACGACTTAAACGCCGAACTCAACAAAAATTTCCATTAAACCCCGGCATATTGGAGCAATACATTAAAAACAGTTGGGGAATTACAGCTGATGTCGATGAAACGGTTGACTACGGACGGATTCAACTGACATTTGCCGAGGAATTACCTGTTTCTGTAGAAGAAATGCTCAAAGATATTCGGCATATCAAACCTTCGCATTTGGTTTTGATGCTTAAATTGATTCGTGAACTTCACTTGGACGATGACGAAAGCAAAATTCGTCTTGCACTTGCTTCACTTTTTGCAGGTTATCGTCATGTAGGTTTGACAATTCCTGAAGTTTTTCCAAATGCTCTCAACGCATCAATTATTCCTGCGCGAAGCGGTATTTTGCGTATAAATGCTGAGATACCTATAGCAAGCGATCCGTTAAAATTTCTGTATGGTATAGGGCAGTCTTTCACAGGTAAAGTCAGTATGGGTGTTAATGCAGAAGATTTGCCTGAAATATTCAAGGAAGAAACTTCTCGACTTTTGCCAATTTTGGGTTTCGCATACGGACA
>CAJORD010000267.1 GCA_905236605.1 uncultured Synergistales bacterium
ACATTCACCGTGCCTCAATATCAAATGGTCGCGGGCTTCTTTGACAGTATGTCGCACATAATGGAACAATATTTTTCAAACGCTGACGACAACACAAGCGATTATCTTGCTGAAGGCTTAATGAAGTCGCTTGTTCATAGTTCGCGAATCGCAGTTAAGAATCCTAAGGATTATGAAGCTCGCAGCAATATCATGTGGACAGCTACATGGGCATTGAACACATTAATCGCTAAGGGCAAGAGTACAGACTGGGAAGTTCATATGATCGGACAGTCGGTCGGAGCTTACACGAACGCAACGCACGGTATGACGCTATCGGCTGTATCATTAGCTTATTATCGCAAGATTATGAACGCAGGCTTGAAAAAATTTGCGCGTTTCGCTGTCAACGTCTGGGGAGTGAATCCCGAAGGAAAATCAGACTCACAACTTGCCGACGAAGGATTAAAAGCTCTCGAAGCATGGATGAAAGAAATCGGAGTTGTTTTAAGTCTCAAGGAACTGGGAGTAACTCCTGACATGTACGAAGGCATAGCGGACGGAACATTCTTGCTTGAAGGCGGTTATAAAAAATTAACTCGCGAAGAAGTCATCGAAATTTTGAAGGAGAGCATGTAATCCCCTAAATACTAGCTCATGAACGGCATAATGATTCAAGGGACGTCAAGCGACGCAGGAAAAAGTTTTATCGTTACGGGACTGTGCAGGCTGTCCGCAAAAAATTTCAACCTTAAAGCCTGCCCGTTCAAGTCCCAAAACATGTCGAATATTTCTTATAAGCTCCCGGACGGGCGCGAGATGGCTCTGGCGCAGGCAGTGCAGGCAAGGGCGGCAGGACTCGAGCCGCAGGTTTTCATGAACCCCATTTTATTGAAGCCTAGGCACGAAAAATCTTCGGAAATAATCTTGAACGGGAAAATTTTTGAACGTCCGGCGGAAAAAAATTTTTATTTTGAAAATTTCACCGAAAACGAGGGCATTAAGGCCGTGCGCGAAGCCTTGGATTTTATCAGAAAAAATTTTGAGGCCGTCATCATCGAGGGCGCAGGAAGCCCTGCCGAAATCAACCTCAACGCCCATGAAATTGTCAACATGAGGATAGCGCGCGAAGCCGACGTCCCTGTAATTCTGGTTACGGACGTTGACAGGGGCGGCTCGATAGCTTCCGTCGTCGGGACTCTTGAACTTTTGGGAAACGACAGGGAGCGCGTCAGAGGGATAATTTTTAACAAATTCCGCGGCGACATGAATTTATTTAATCCGGCAGTAAAATTTACTGAAAGCTACACGGGCGTGAAAGTTTTGGGAGTCGTCCCGTTCGCAAAAAACATTCTTCTCGAAGCCGAAGACTCTTTGAGCGAGGCCTCGAACAGGAACATAAAAAATATAAAAAACGAGAATTTAATCACGGGCGTGAAAGTTTTTGATGAAATTGCGGATTTAATTAAAAATAATCTTGATGTAAATTTCTTGCTTGGATTAATGTCCTGACGAAAAAATCATTTTCTTCGGGCAGCCTTGTCGCGACTCGGATGTAATCTCCGTCAAGGCTTGGGAAATTTCTCGTGTGCCGGACGGCGATGCCATGCTTCAACAAAAATTTCATGGTTTCAAAATCGTTTTTGATTTTTACAAGAAAAAAGTTCACGGACGAATCCGAAATTTCAAAGCCCGAATTTCTCAAAGCGTCCATGAATTTCGGCGCGTTAATTTTATAAAATTTTTTGGATTTTTCATAAAACTCCCTGTCATTCAGGAATTTTTCCGCAAGAGCCTGCGCGACGGCATTGACGCTCCACGATGGCTGGAAACTTTTTAGACCGTCAATGATTTTTTCTTCCGCGATGACATAGCCGATTCTCGCGCCGCTCAAATGAAAAAATTTCGTCAGCGAACGCAGCAGAACCGCGTTTTCAAAATTTAACAATCTTTCATAATCATCATGAACCAAAAAATCCATATAAGCCTCGTCAATCATGAAAAGAGTCCTTGGAAATTTTTTTATTGTTTCCGCGAGATTTTTATCGTAAATTCCTGTCGGGCTGTTCGGGTTCGCGGTTATGAAAATTTCAAAATTACCCGCGTTTTCGATGTCAAAAACATTTCCGGCATTTCTGAAAGCACGTGAATATTCCGTGTAGCAGGGCTGTAAAATTCCCGTCCTTTTATTCCTGAACATGGCCGCGAGCAGGAATATCGCTTCGTTGATGCCGTTGGTGAATAAAATTTTTTCAGCCGAAACATTTTCGCGCACTGAAATTATTTTTTTGAGCTTAGAGCAGTCAGGGTCGGGATATTTTGAAATTAATTCCTTTACATTCAAATCAAAATCAAAATCCAGAACGTTCGTGTTGGTGCTGAAATCCAAAATTTTTTCGGGAATTTCAATGTTGAAAGCCCTGTATAAATTTTCGGGATTGGCTCCGTGAATTAAAAAATTTTCCATGAAGCCAATATTATCATCAGCAGCGCAAATTCGGCGCACGAAACGTCCAACAATTTCCAAGCGCGGACAATGTCAAAAATTTCAGGCTC
>CAJORD010000268.1 GCA_905236605.1 uncultured Synergistales bacterium
AGATAAAGCTGCATGTTCTGTACCATTTGGCGCTTCTTGCCGACACCCGCTTCCGTGTTCACGTCAATATCAAACTCGCCTTTCAAGTCGTCCGGCGTTATCTGAATCATCTGGTTCGAGAGCCTGATAACTTGCGGCTGGTCGATATAACGCTGATTGAGTTCGATTAAGAAACGCATGACTTCACCGACGCCGGTTTCAGCGAAAACTCTCATGATGTAGTCAATTCGCTGCGCGCTCGCCTGTTGAAGCAAGCTAATCCCTGTCGCCGTCTTGTTCAGAGTGTTGCTATCTGTGCCTTGATTGTAACGAGTTCGCCCTGTCCATTGTTCGAGAGCCGACTCGAAATATTCAAACAGCGGCATTGTCCAACCGGCTAGAGGCGTCGTCGGAAACGGCTGCGCGATTGTTCGCGGGTCTCCATGAGTTCTGATATACATTGCGTTATTCTGTAAGTCTTTGACGTCAACGCCGTCTTCATTCACGAACCAGCGGGCGTTGTTAAGAATTACCGTGTTAATCAGAAACTGCCTCATCAGCGCAGTTTTAATCGTTTGAATTTCTCCGACAATCTCACTTAATGACAAACTCGCCAAAACTTTGAACGGGTCGCGGATTGGTGAAAGAGTGAATATCGGAACGCGGCCATATTTATTTTCTTCGACGCGTAAGACTTCCTCGCCAGCGACTGTGATTATCGCGTCTTCGAGTAAGCCGTCGCCGTTGATGTCAACCTTGGCGTAACACTCGTAAAGCTCGATTAACTCTCGCGCTTGGTCATCTTCGTTTCGTTGTTGGTCAAGTTCGTCGTTAAGTTCAGTTTCAAACTCGCTGTAGTTAATGTTGTCGCCGCCTAAATCCTCAACCGCCCGCTCCACTGCGTAAGGGTCATACACGCCATCTATAGCTCGCCGTCGCAAATGGTCTACCGTAACCGTCTGACGGTGAGCGACAAAGTTAGCGTCCTGAATGCTTTTCGCTTCCGGCGACCAGCGTAAATCAGTAACTCTAACGGATTCTATAATCGGTTGATTTTTTAAGATTCTTCCTATTTTAAAAGAGACATTCACGTTCCCAAAAATATCCGGCGGGCTGACGCTTGTAATCTCGCACCATTCATCAGCCTGCAACATTGCTAGGCGCGTCATGTCGGCGTACTCGAATTGGTCTTCTGTCCATTCTTCTTTCCTGTCCCACCAAACTTTGACGGCACCGAGATTATATTGAAAAGCGTCGTTGAACCAGTCCCACATTGTGAGAAAGCCTTTGTTCTGCGTCATCATCTGAAACTCGATTAGCTGCTTGAAAACTTCCGCGCGTGGAACGTCCTCGCTGCCGCGTCCGACAATGACAAGCGCGTCATCGCTCCCGAAGAAAGCGTTCATGATGTTCGGTATTGCCCATTCGACTAAGCTCCAAAAATCATAGCTCACGAAGTCGCTTTGCTCGGCGGTTTCTTTGAAGCGCTTGTTGTAATATTTCTTGTCCGCCGTATAAATCTGATGCCGCAACGTCAGAGTCGGCTCAACCTTTTGAGTAAAAAAATTGTCGGCTCGTTTGATGTCCGACAAAATGATTTTCTTAATTCGTGCTTGTAAAAATGCGTCGTTCTGTTCGTTTCGTTCGTCCAAACTCTCACCTCCTTAATTAAAAATGCCCCCGAAGAGGCGTGTAGTTATGCAATGTATCTCGTTAGCTCCATGAAAATGTGCCGGATTGTTTTCTTTTGAATGTCCGTGAGTTCCGAAGCGTTGATTTCAATGTTGACTTTCCCTTTAGCCGATTCGAGAGATAGCCTCATGAAGCCTTCCCGCAACTGTCGCGGTGAAAGTCCCTTCGCACTTATCGCCTTCGGAGTTGAAAGGTTCGCAATAAACTCCTTCGCAATTTTTGTCCGAAGTTCACGTTGCCTTTTCGATTTCGCACGGTTGGCAATTTCAAAAAGCGCGTCGTCATTCAGAACATAAATCGTTTGACCACGGTCGGCAGTTTTACTGATGGAGTTTGCCACGTGGGGGGTGGCAAAGTTTATCGTATTTTTTACGGATACGAGAACTTCCGACTCACTAAGTTTCACGACAAGCATTTTTGATTTCGCATTCACAGCTACTCTCGAAAAATATCTTATGTTCGACATTCCGAAGAGATTTGAAATATCCCACGAAAAATACCACAGCCGACCTTCATATTGAATCAGCCGGATACGCATTCCGTTATGTATAACGGCTTTGACTTCACAACGTTCGCCTTGTTCATGATTGAAAGTTTTAATTTCACTCATGCTATACTAACCTCCTAAATAAAAAATAATTTAAGAAGAATTATAGCGGCGGAGCGACGAAAGTCAATCCGTCGTTTTCTTACAATCGCCCCGCAACTCGCTTCCAGACTTCTTCGCCCGCTC
>CAJORD010000269.1 GCA_905236605.1 uncultured Synergistales bacterium
CGACGCACCTTTAACACAATGGACAGAAAAAATTTTTGATAATTCAAGTGCGATAATTTTTGTATCAGCTTGCGGAATTGCATTGCGTGCTATCGCTCCTTATATAAAATCAAAACTTGTTGACCCGGCTGTAATTGTCATTGATGAAAAAGCAAATTTTGTAATTCCAATTTTATCCGGCCATATAGGCGGAGCTAATGAACTTGCAAAAAAAATCGCCGATTATCTTCATGCAATTCCAGTAATTACAACGGCTACTGACGTTAATAATTTAATTGCTATCGACGAATGGGCCGTGAAAAATAATTGTATTATTGAAAATCCAAGTGTGATTAAAAATTTTTCTGCCGAAATTCTTGAGCATCATAACGTAGGCGTCGCAATAACTCACGAGCTTCATGCCGCGCCATTCCCTGTTACATTATGGCTTCGTCCTAAAAACTTAATTTTGGGTGTCGGTTGTAATCGTGGAATTAGTATCGAAGAATTTGAAGAAACTGCGCAGGATTTCTTGAAAAGTTCCGGCATTTCGATTCAGTCGTTAAAGGCTATTGCGTCAATAGATATAAAATCCAACGAACATGCTTTAATACAATTTGCAAAAAATCATGATATACAATTTATGACTTTTAGTGCTGACGAATTACGCGCAGTAACTGGAAATTTCACGCGTTCTGAAAAAGTTTTAACTATAACCGGCGTTGATAATGTCTGTGAACGAGCTTGTATGCTTGCTGGAGGAAATAATGCTGTATTAATGAGAAGTAAAACTATTTTCAAAAATATCACTCTGGCTCTTGCGCGTGTTGTTGATGAGAACTAAATTTCTACGCCTCTTTCTAATTCAAAAATTTCGTCAAGTGTCATCGGTTTACCAAAATAATATCCTTGTGCTTTGTCAAATCCTATCGAAGTTAGATATTCAAATTGCTCTCTAGTCTCAACGCCCTCTGCAAGCGCTTTCATGCCCATTAAGCGCGCCATTGATAAATTAGAAGTCATTATGTATTTTGCTTTTTCGGATTTATTTATATCGAAGCCGTGCAAAAATTTCATATCAAATTTTATTGTGTCAAAATCATAGTCCTTAAGCACGTTTAACGATGAATAACCAGAGCCAAAATCGTCCATCCATACCTCATAACCCAACGCACGAAATTTTTCGATACCAAGATTTAATACTGTAACATCTTCATCTTTAACGCTCTCGGTTATCTCTATGTTAAGCATGTTGCGCGGAATATCGTTGAGGACTACAGATTTTTCAATTTCGCTGATTATGTCGCATAGTTCAAAATCCAATCTTGATAAATTAATAGACACTGGCACAAGTGGAAGTCCTCGTTTTTTTCGTGAATTATAATCGCGGCAAACTTGCTGAATTATAAAAATATCCAATTTATAAATTTCTCTGTATTTTTCCAAAGTTGGAATAAAGTGCCCGGGCGTGATAATTCCGTATTCAGTTCCGGAAGTATTCCAGCGCGCAAGAGCTTCAGTTTCACAGACTTTTCCGCTCGAAAGCTTTACAATAGGCTGATACAACACACCAATTTTATTTTGCTTCATTGCGGAATTTAGATTATTTAATATATACTGTTGTAATCTAAACTCCCTGCTCATTTCATCGTGAAACATACAAGAACTTATGCTGTAATTTCTTCTAATTGTATCGCAGGCAAGTTTTGCACGGTCGCAAGCTCTTCTTACGTCCTCGTTTTCGGACGGAAAATATATGCCAGCACGCAATCTTAATGTAACATCTTCGTGAAGACTGTACAAATATTCTTGCACCCTATCAACATTTATTTCAACATATGACCAATTTGTTAAAACTACAAAATTATCGTCGGAAAATCGGGCAAGCAAGTTATTTTTGTATTTGTCGCGTGAAAATATCGCATCTAAAATTAATGCAATTTCTTTTAAAATCTCGTCGCCTCTTTCAAATCCGAAGCGACTGTTGAACATCTTAAAGTTATCGAGGTTGAACCAGACGACGGCAAGCCCTGTTATTCCTGAGTTTATGGCCTGCCGCGCCTGTTCGTTGAAAGCATCGCGGCTCAAAAGTCCGGTTAATGCGTCGGACATGTGCTAATCTACAAATTCAAAGAGATTTAATCCAACGTCTTCGCTAAATTTACGTTCGACTTTGAAGCCGGTTGTATTATTTGCTGAAACATCGTCGATTATCATTTCGCAAGTTGCGCTCACGACTGCACTGTTTAAGTGTCCGCCGAAGACTTTTCCCGCTGAATCGCCCGCGCTCATGTGAATGTGTAAATAAATTTCGCCGTTTTGTGTCGTAACAGTTCCCCACAAGCTCGTTATCTCGGCTGGAAATTGGAAATGATTTCTGTGATACTTTTTCTCTTTGACGTCGAACAAGCCGACATCGAAATCATCAATGGCGCCTAAGGCTTTGACTTCGGCGAGCGTGATTTTTTCATCTTGGCAAAATTTTTTCAGCATCGCCATAATCTCCTCGCCCTTGTCAATGCGAACAAAATATTTATTTCCGAATCGTCTGAACTGCATTTACTTTTTCCCCTCTTTCAATAAAATTTATATCATGCTCATCTCTCGCAGATTATATATTGACTGTTCATCAATCTGAATTTTTCCAGCCGTAGAAAGAAATTTATCAATCTTTTCAGACTTTGAATACGTTGCTACACTCGGATTATTTTCAAGTAAATCTATAAAGACAATAAGCTGTTTTATTTTTTCTTCCGATAGATTGTTTATTTTTTCATATGCCGTTTGTAACAGTGTCATGTTTTTATCATACCTTTACGGCCAAGCTCGGAAGCCTGACCGTTGTCAAAGTCGCGTTATCGTTTAATCAAGTTCAAGAATCTTCATATAGACCCAATCGGTCGTTCCATCATATGGGTTCTCGGCGGTCAAATCTTTTAACAAACCGACGGAGCTTGCTCTGTTCTTTAATTTTTCCCTAACACTTGTTTCTTTTTTGTTGCTGTCTGATACG
>CAJORD010000270.1 GCA_905236605.1 uncultured Synergistales bacterium
CCTTCAGCCAAAATTATAAGAGTGTGGCTTCTATGTTCAGCGTATGAACTCTTGAGGCGTTTCGTAAGCTCGCCAATGCTCAAAGGCAACTCCGGAACTACAACATACTCCGCGCCGGTAGCAACTGCGACTTCGAGGGCCAAAAATCCCGCATTACGTCCCATGACTTCGACTACGAATAATCTTTCATGGCTCGAAGCAGTGTCGCGCAACTTCATAATAGCATCGAGAGCAGTGTTTACAGCCGTGTCAAAGCCTATAGTCTCGTCCGTGCCGGTGATGTCGTTATCAATCGTGCCGGGGATTCCGATTGTAGGAAATCCTAAATCGTGAAGAGCTTTCGCTCCATGGAAAGAGCCATCGCCACCAATGACAACAAGGCCATCAATGCCGGCCTTCTTCATTTGCTCAAGAGCTTCTTCGCGTCCTTCGGGGGTCTTGAAACGTTCACTGCGTGCCGTTTTAAGAATTGTTCCGCCGTGATGAATTATGCCGCCGACTGCTGCTCTGTCGAGGGTAATGAAATCGCCCTCAATGAGGCCTTCATAGCCACGTCTCACGCCGATGCACTCTTTATCATTGAACATACAAGTTCGTGCAACTGCGCGAATAGCGGCGTTCATGCCGGGAGAATCTCCTCCGCTTGTAAGTACAGCGATACGATCCATCTTGATCATAAAAAATTACTTCCTTTCTAAAAAATCGTCTTATAAATTTTACTGCGCTTGTAATTCGTCGATTCGTGAATTTACTTCATCATACTCTTTGTTAAGAGCGTCAATTTGTTTTTGAAGTGCTTCACGTTCGGCTTTAAGTTTATCAGAGCGTTTTATTAATCGGTCAGCTTCGAGCCTGTTTACAGCTTTGCCGCCTGCGATTTTGCCTCTGTCTTTTGCCAAGTCCCAAACATAAATAACATCTCCCCTTGAGTCAAGAGCGTGACTGATGTTGCTGTCGAAGATTATACGGACATCTCTTGCGCCATTGAGAATTTCTTTTCCGGTCTTAGGGTCATAACGTGGAAAGAAGACCATTCCGTCGCGCTGGCCGATAATTTTGAAATTAAAACGTTTGTCATAATCGATAGGCTGATATTTATTTTTGCCTACCATCATCGTTATGTGCTTGTCAAACGGGCCTGCATACATGGGAATGCCTCGAACGTACAAATCGACATGGAAAGGAATGCTCTCGGCGAGATTGAGATTTTTCAGGAGAGTGTATTTGTAATTTTCCATTTCGTCATTAGTCCAGAGATTTTTTTCAGCTTCTGAATTAATCAGGGCTTCGACATATTCGTTTGAGTAATAAGTGATTTTTAATTTGAGAGATTGATCAGAGGCTTTGTCTACGTATTCGTTTTCATGATACCAAGCTCGCAGTGCTGGGTCTTCTTTTTCTTTTTTGTCCGCTGCACAGCACGTGCTAATCAAAACGAATGACAGAAATAAAATCATTAACACTGAAATTTTTTTCTTGCGCATTTCAGAATTTCCTTTCGTTCGTAAAAATTTTTTAAACATGAAATTAAATAGCTGCCGAATGGATAAAAACTTTTTTGAATCAAAGCTACGCAATTATACAACATAATTTTTTAATTACACATGCGGAAAAGTAACGAAATAAAAAACTTCTGGACAAATTGTCCAGAAGTGGAGATTTTGTGAAGAAATTATGAAACTCAAATTTACTTTCTGAATTTCGCAAGCGCCAATCCTAAAACGAGGGGCACAAACGCGAAGCCTAAGTTACACGCTCCGCCGCCGCTGTCTGAACCCGATAACGAGGTTTGGGTATCTGTGTTCGTGGTCGTAGAATTTGTTGATAAAGAAACGTCCCCGGGCGCTGCTACGTAAAACGTTAAATCGAATTGCGCATCAACATCACCATCACCGACGATAACGTAAGGCACATTGTCATCTTTGAAAATTTCGACGAAAGCGGTCTTGCTTGTGTTTTTGCTGACGGCATCTGCCATGAATACCATGAAATCAAGATATAAATAATCCTCGCC
>CAJORD010000271.1 GCA_905236605.1 uncultured Synergistales bacterium
CAAAAAGCAGATGACGTTATATCTCAGGCGTTAGGCGGTTATTCGCCTAATCAGTCGCCTGTTGACATTTCAGATAAGAACTTTGGAATAAACACAGACGGCGTTGTAAATATTTTAGGTTATGAAACACCCTACAAAGCACTTTTGAAAAAAATTGGTAGGTGACGAAAAATGCCAAACGACATAGACTTAGCCGCCGCTTTAAAAATGCTGGGCGGCATGAACATTAACCCAAGTCAAAAATTGACAAAAGAAAAAGACCTTCAAGAAGCCCCAGGCAATGCTTTTGTGTATAACCAGTTGCCGATTTCACAAGCACAGTCCATTCCGACTGAAATTGGTATCACTCCAGAAATGCAAGGAGCGGCGAGTTCAATTCCTCAATTACAATCATCTGCCTACAAATTTCAAAGTCCTGAAGATATTTCGACGCTTGGAATAATCAGAGACTATTTCAAAGAATCGCCAAAAACACAGCCACAGACAGGTACACAAATTGCAGACGAAAATTTTAACCAAGCTGTAATTAACGAACAGAACAGAGCAATGATTCAGCAGTTAGGTTATTTCAAAAATATTTATGATTCCGCGCCAAAAGGAATACAAGGCGACTTGTTAAGGAACTATTCCAGCAGTCAAGCGGACGCGCTTAGAAAAACTGCTCAGCAACTCGGAATCGATTTAGGTGCTTGGGGCGACGGCGGCACTGGCATTTCAACGCAAGATTCTAACGTCGCGATTATGAGAGACCGATATGAGCAAGCAAAAGCCGCTCAAGAAAAATTTCAGTCTGTGCAGGACGACTTGAAAAATAAATATGGCATGAGTTCTCAAGAATATTACGACGAAAGATATGATTATTATCGAAGTCGCGGAGTTCCTCACGCAATGGCAGTTTTGAGAGCAGGGCGAGAAACAGTCCCTTACGCTAAAGAACGTACAGGATTTTTGCAAAACGCCATTGACGAATACGGAATTGACAACGGCACAGTTTTAAATCAGTTCGGCGTAGGTGTCTTGGGGCAACTTGCCACTGAAGACAGCATTTTAGGAACTGCCATTGCCAACGCTTACGATATGCCGAAAAAATTAGGCGAATATAACAGAGCAATTCAACAAATGGCTATTACTCAAGGCTACAATTTAGACAGAATGGAACAGCAAGCAAGATTAACTAATTGGCTTAATGGCGAAAATTGGCTACGTAGCGAAGATACTGCTGAAAATAGTATCGACAGAACCGTTAGACAGCATGATAAAATTAAGGACATTGACTTCAAATATGCAAAACAAATGTCAGACTATAACAAATCAATCGCTGATAAAACTGTTACAGAACAGATTGAACTTCGTAAAAAGTTGTGTGCTGAATTGGGTATTCCAGAAGAAATTGCAAAATATTATATTCTCACGGGAAATATAATTTCAAACAAATCTAAAAACGGTAAAAACGGAGTTGGCAGTGATTACGACAAAGATAGATTGGACGGTTTATATAAAACCGCAAATTCACTTAGTACTCAAATTAAAAATGAGGAAGAGCGTTTGCTTACGATCTCCGATCCAAATGAATATAATCAAGCACAAAGTCGAATTGCACAAATGAGAAGCCAATTATCAAAAACTTATGATGCTATGAATATATTGAACGGAACTGCACTAGAAAGCGGCGATTATGTAAAAGCCGTGTTGAACGGACGCACAATTTCAGGCAACTGGAACAATGACGCTCCCATTGTTTCAGATTTTAATGAATTTTTCTATAGTCTCGGAGCGAGTAATCCCGAATATAAGAGTTTGCTAGACTACGCAAATCGCCAAAAAGCTGTTAAAAAGTTACTTATGGAATACGGATACAGTGAAGAAAATGCTAATCGAGCAGTCGGAATAAATACCAAACCTGCAACTAAAAATGATAATCAGCAGAATGTAAAAAAAGAATCAACAAATCAGAATAAAAATGTAACAAAACAGAATCAGAAAAATGATGCAACTAAAGAACCGAAAATAGATATTTTTAATCCATCTACTGGACAGCGTATCATTAAATACTGACAAAATATTTTGAAAGTGAGGTCGCACAATGTCATTAAGAAATATACTTGACGAATTTAAAGGCAATCCGTATCACGGTGGCGACGCACAACTTG
>CAJORD010000272.1 GCA_905236605.1 uncultured Synergistales bacterium
CTTGGTACGACAAGCCCGAAAATTTAATTTTGCGTAAGGTCTGCACGTTGTCAGGCAAGCCGCCAACCGCTCTGTGTCCGTCAACAAAATTTGAATGGGCGATCGCTGGCGTTACAAAAACTTTTCCTTGCGACATGCACACGATTAAATCAGGGCAAGCCGTCGTAAATCTTCCTTCGGGATTTAATGAAAAAATTCGCCGCGAAAATCTCACGCTCAAACGCGCACACCCAGATCTTGCAATAGCGTCGCCGATTTCAGGAGCTTCATATTTTGCTGCACCGTTCGACAACGAAAGAAAAATTCCAATGAAAGCCGAAGGAGCTATAGGGAGTGTGTTCTGGTATCTTGACGGCGAATATATAGGCACGTCATTGTCAGACAAAACTTTTTTTCATAACGTCCCTGACGGTGAACACATCATCAGCGCGGCCGACAATGACGGACGAACGACGAGCGTTAATATAAAAGTCTTTACGCCGGGTAGACGCGAAGCACCCGAATTATTGCTAAAATAGCGAAAACGCCATGTTAAAAGGAGAAATTTAATTTTGAACATAAATTGGGAAGCAAGAGAATACGAAGATAAATTTTCCTTCGTTCATCATTACGGCGAAGATGTTATTAACATGATCGACGCACCACTTGGCAGTCTTGTAATAGATTTAGGTTGCGGGAACGGAGCTTTGACTCAAAAAATTTCAGAAAGAGGCTATTCTGTCATCGGCATAGACGGCTCGTCAGACATGCTGAAACTTGCTAGAAAACTTCACCCGAATTTAGAATTTCGTGAAGACGACGCGCGATATTTTAAACTCGAAAATAAAGCCGATGTTATTTTTTCAAACGCCGTCTTTCATTGGATAGACGACAAAGACCAGGATAAATTATTGAAAAATATCCGCAGTAATCTAAATGATAAAGGCTCCCTTGTTTGCGAGTTCGGCGGCTTCGGTTGCGCTGAAACAGTTCATTCATCATTAAGACGGGCGTTTAATTCGCGCGGCTTAGAATATCCGTTTTCATTTTATTTCCCGACAATTGGCGAGTATGCTCCTAGAATAGAGAAAGCAGGTTTCATTTTGAAAGAGGCATTTTTATTTGAACGACCTACACCACAAAATGGCGAGAACGGATTAAAAAACTGGATCAAAATGTTTTGCAAACGATCGTTCACAGACATAAGCGAAAATGATTCAGAAATTATTATTGATGAAGCCGTCGAAAATGCCAAAGATGTTCTTTTTCATGATGAAACGTGGTATGTTGACTATGTAAGAATAAGGCTTAAGGCATTAGCTCAATAAAAAAGCAGACAAATGAAAGGAGGAATTTTATTGAAAGATTTTTCTTATAAATTAGGAATGGCTTTTTATAGATTATGCACAAAAATTTTTTTCAGCATTGGCGGAGTGAGTTTATTAAAACGAAAATATAAAGGCGAAATTTCTGAACGACTTGGCTATATTGAAAACGTCCCCGAAGGCGCCATATGGGTACACGCGGTATCAGTCGGTGAAGTTCAATCTGCGAGCTCTTTAATAAAAAGAATCCGCAGCAAAAGTCCCGTGCCGTGTGTGCTATCAACCATAACGACGACAGGCCGAAACATGGCCGAAAAATTATTAGCCGGGACTGTCGAAAAAATTTTTTATAATCCGTTTGATTCTCGAAAATTCGTAACTCGCGCGCTCGATAACGTCAAGCCTTCTGTTTATATCGTAATGGAAACGGAATTTTGGCCGGAGATGTTCGCACAGCTTAAGGCCCGCGGGATTCCTGCATTTCTTGCGAACGGGCGAATTTCAGAGAAAAGTTTTAAGCGACTTCACGCTACTAAATTTTTTTGGCGCGACGTTCTTGGCTGTCTTACAAAATTAATGGTGCGTTTTGAAGAAGACAAAGAAAAATTTTTAGCTCTCGGAGTGCCTGAAGAAAAAATTTTTGTAACCGGCGATTGTAAAGTAGATGCGCTTCTTGACCGTCGAAAAGTTACAGGCCCTGAAAAGTGGGAATGGCTTCGTAATGACAACGGGCCTTTGTTTGTAGCAGGCAGCACTCACCCCGGCGAAGACGAGATCGTAATATCGGCGTTCAGAATTATTAAACGAAAATTCCCGGACGCAAGATTAATAATCGTTCCGCGACACCCCGAACGCGCTTTAATGACAGTCGCGTCAGTTTTGCCATATCACGACTTGAACGCAGAATTATTATCAAAAATTAATCCCGAAGACAAAAAATTAAAATTTGATGTCGTTGTCGTTGATAGAATCGGAATTTTATTTGACCTTTACGCCGTTGCTGATGCTGTTTTCATTGGCGGCAGTCTTGTCGAGAAAGGCGGGCAAAATCCTTTTGAGCCTGCGTTGTTCGGATTGCCGGCGATTCACGGGCCTTGCATGACTGATTTCCCTGATACCGAACGAATGGACGCTATGGGAGCGGCTGTGCGTGTCAGCAATGATGTAGAGCTTGCGCGAGCTTGGGAAGAACGTTTAGACGCCGGAGCCGTAAGCAAAGCGTTGAAGGATTGCGACGAATATTTTAAAACTCTCGGCGGTGCAGCTAAGAAGACTTGGACGGAGATTGAAAAAAGCATTGTATAATTAACTTTTCAAAATTCACGCAGGAGATACGAACATGGATTCGGACATCGAAACAAGAAAAAAAATTTTAGAAGTTGCTCAAAGGCTCGC
>CAJORD010000273.1 GCA_905236605.1 uncultured Synergistales bacterium
ACGTTTCGACGACATGAAAGAATATCAAAATAAATGGTTCGCTGTGTTCGGGATTTTATTCACGGTTGCGACTATTGTTGCTCCGGTTGCAGTGGCAGTCGTTCAATATTTTTTGACAAAATAAGGCACTCTATGCTTATTTTATAAAAATTTTTTAGGAGGTAATTTTTATGCGCAAAGTTTTTTTAGCTCTTTTAATCGTTTCGTTGTTTGCTTCAATGTCGTTTGCTGACGAGGCTAAGAAATTTGAAAGCAAAGTTCTTGATGTTGCACTCGAGACGAACCAAATTAATCTCTATGAGAACATTCCGTTCACTCAAGGATATTGGCGCGGAATGCAGCTCTACGCTCTTCACATGGATATTCTCGTCCCGGGCGGCAAAGGCCCCATGCCTTTGATCGTTTACGTTTCCGGCGGCGGCTTCATCATGGCACCGAAAAACAACTGGATTCAGCAAAGAATGAGACTTGCTCAAGCCGGTTACGTCGTCGCTAGCATTGAATATCGTTACGCGCCGCTTTCAAAATTCCCGCTTCCGCTTGAGGACTGCAAGACCGCTATCAGGTGGCTTCGCGCCCATGCCGACATGTACAACATCGACGTAAACCGCGTCGGAATTTTAGGCAACAGCGCGGGCGGTTATCTTTCTGCTTTTGTCGGCCTCACGAACGGAATGAAAGAATTTGACAAGGGCGATTTCCTTGATTATTCAAGCGACGTTCTCTGCGCGGCGGACATCTTCGGAATTTCTGATTTAACGAACATCGGAATGGATTACGACGAAGAAAATCAGAAGGGCCACGCTTCGGCCGGAGCTACGGAAGCTCTTTGGGCGCTCGGCACACCGACATTCGGCGGCAAAGACGGCGGAATTTTGGCGCACCCCGAAGAAGCAGCTTATGCAAGTCCGATTACATACGTCGAAAAGAACGCGGCTAATCTCGTTCCGATTTTAATGATGCACGGCGACGCGGACACACTCGTTTCACCGAGCCAGACGGATATTTTATTCCAAGCGTTGAAAGCTAAGGGTGCTGTAGCAGAACGCTATGTTGTCAAGAACGCTGCTCACGGTGGGCCGTACTGGGTTCAAGAGCCAGTTATGAAAGTTATGGTCGATTTCTTTGATCAGTACCTTAAAAACGGTTCCGCTAAAGACCAGGCTGTCTATGTCCCGGAGAAAGTCGTAGACCCGGAATAAAATTCTTTTTGCCCTCCTGACTCCTCCTCCTTCTAAAATAAAACTCTTATCGCGTTCAAGACCGCTATCACCATGACGCCCACGTCCGCGAACACTGCCAGCCACATATTAGCAAGTCCCACAGCTCCTAAGGCTAGGCAAATTAATTTCACGCCGATCGAAAAATAAATATTTTGTTTCACAATTCTCATAGATTTTCGGGAAATTTTTATCGCGCGGAAGATTTTCAAAGGGTCATCGTCCATCAAAACGACATCAGCCGCTTCTATAGCCGCGTCAGAACCAAGCGCTCCCATCGCTATGCCGACGTCAGCACGCGAAAGCACAGGCGCGTCATTAATCCCGTCGCCGACAAACGCAACTTTATAATTTTTCAAAAGTTCTTCGGCTTTTTGAACTTTATCCGTAGGCAGCAGTTCGCTGTAATAATTTTCAATTCCAAGAGCTTCTGCGACTTCGTGAGCTACAGCTTCAGAATCGCCCGTGAGCATTACGGTTTTGATTTTCATGGATTTTAATTTTCCAATCGCTTCGGCGGAATTATTTTTTATCACGTCCGAGATTACGACATGCCCGGCGTAAATTTTATTAATCGCAATATGAATTATTGTTCCGGATTTTTTGCACGGGTGCCACTTCGCGCCGATGCTCTCCATGAATTTTGAACTCCCGACGCAAACTTCTCCGCCGTTTACGATGGCGCGGACTCCGTAGCCGGGGATTTCTTCGACGTTTTCGATTTTGCAATCGTCGGCTTCATTCGGGTAAGCTTTTCGCAAAGCATTCGCAGCTGGGTGTGTTGAATATCTTTCAACGTGCGCGGCCAAGTGCAGCAAGCCGTTTTCATCTCTTAAATCCGGGTGAACAGCTACGACCTCAAAAACTCCTTTTGTTAAAGTCCCGGTCTTGTCGAAAATCACGCAAGAAATTTTTGAAAGCGATTCTAAAAAGTTTGAGCCCTTGA
Source organism: uncultured Synergistales bacterium (assembly GCA_905236605.1). Taxonomy (GTDB): domain Bacteria; phylum Synergistota; class Synergistia; order Synergistales; family Aminobacteriaceae; genus JAFUXM01. Next base: position 2,167 of record CAJORD010000273.1, read on the forward strand.
TTAAAATTCCCTCGCGACTTGCTCCGCCGATACCAGCGAAGAAAGTCAACGGAATGCTAATCACGAGCGCGCAAGGGCAGCTTATAACCAAGAACGTGAGCGCGCGATAGAGCCATTGTGAAAAATTTCCCGTGAATAGCGGTGGCAAAATCGCAAGAGCAAGCGCCGAATAACAAACCGCGGGCGTATAAATCCGTGCAAACTTCGTGATGAAATTTTCGGATTTTGATTTTCGTGAAGTTGCATTTTCAACTAAATCTAAAATTTTCGAGGCTGTTGAATCATAAAATTCTTTCGTTGTTTTTATTTTCAAAACGCCCGAAAGATTTACACAACCACTTATAACTTCATCATTAATTTTTACATCGCGCGGAAGACTCTCACCTGTTAATGCTCGTGTATCGAGGCTTGAATTTCCTTCTATTATTATTCCGTCAATGGGAATTTTTTCGCCGGGCTTGATAATTATTATTGTTCCGATTTCTAATTCTTCAGGGTCAACGTGTTCAATTTTGCCCTCAACTTC
>CAJORD010000274.1 GCA_905236605.1 uncultured Synergistales bacterium
ACCGTCAGTGAACGAATCCCGCCGCGAAAATCTATTCGAGAGAACGCGCAGTTGGAATTGTCTCACGTGATTTTACTTTGTGATGACGAACGACGCGATTTAATCGAGCCGATAACTTTTTCGCGACACAGTATGAAAAAAATTTACGATTTCGATTTGATGTTCGATGGCGGAAATATAAAAGGCTGGCTAATTCGTGGGGATCAGTCGCGCGCGTTGTCAATGAGAATAGACAGTTACATAAAACGAAAATCAAAAGAGCTTTCCGTAGTTTTTGCAGTCGGAGATGGAAATCACTCTCTCGCAGCGGCGAAAGCTTGTTATGAATCCGGAGCTACGTCGCGTTATGCGATGGTCGAACTTGAAAATATTTATGATGATGCTTTGAAGTTTGAGCCTATTCATAGACTTATAAAAAATATTCCCGTCGAAGAAGTTCTAAATGAAATTCAAGATTCGATTTGCGTGAGTGCGTGGGGAATGAAGGACTCGTGGCCAATAAAATTTTATTCACGAGATAAAAGCGGCGTTATTAATATAGATAAGGCTAAAGGCGCATCGGCTTTGATAGTTTTGCAAAAGTATCTCGATGACAGCAACAGAAATTTTGAAATTGATTATATCCACGACACTGACGCATTGAAAAAATTATCGAGCTTAGAAAATTTTTTAGGTTTCGAGTTGCCGCCATTCGATGAAAATGCAAAGCGCGATTTCTTCAAAGTGATTTCAAAATCGGGAGTGCTGCCGCGAAAAACTTTTTCAATGGGGCACGCTCAAGAAAAAAGATATTATCTCGAAGCCAGGGAAATTAAATAATGCTAGCGGATTTAGGCTTGTTTTATTGCGCGTTCTTCTGGGGCGTGAGTTTTGTCAGCATGAAAATTTTAGTTGGATTTTATCCAACCTGCTGGATTTTATTTTTAAGATTCACGGCTGGGGCGGCGCTTATATATTTGTTTTTTCACAAGCGCGTCAATAAATCCATTGCTCACGATTTTAAAAGCGGAGTTGTGCTTGGATTTTTGCTTTTTCTTGCTTTAGTTACGCAGACTATTGGATTAAATTACATTGGCGGCGGCCGTTCGGCTTTTATATCTGCGACTTACGTTTTAATGGTGCCGCTGATAATCTGGGCTTTCAAAAAAATTTTCCCCGGTCGTGTAACTTTAATCGCCGCGTGCTTGTGTGTTTTAGGCATGTATTTGCTGACGGGCGACGAAATGTCCGGAACTTTTAATTTTGGCGATTTCTTAACGGTCGTTTGCGCTTTAACTTTTGCCGTTCAAGTTATTTTAATTGGAAAATACACACAAGGCTGCGATCCGATAACTTTAAGTTTTGCAGAATTTGTTTCGCTAGCGTTCTTTGCTCTCGTGAGTTCATTCTTATTTGAGACACGCAAGGAATTATTAAATATTGAAAGTCTTTCGGAACTTTTATTCACGATAATCATGTGTACTTTTGGCTGCTATATGATTCAAATTTGCGCGCAAAAATTTGTGAAGCCAGCCCGCGCTACAATAATCATGAGCCTTGAATCAGTGTTCGGACTTTTAAGTGGCGTAATTCTTCTGGGTGAAAAAGTTTCATTGCGAAGCGGCTTAGGTTGCATTTTAATTTTTGTCGCTGTGTTAGCCGCCGAGCTTGAGCCATTTATAAAACTGAAGCGTGCGAGGAGCTGAAGATTTTGTTTAGTGATTTTCTGACGGGCACAAACTGGCTTTTAATTCTTTCTTTGATTTTCGGAAGCGCTGCGCTTGCTGTGCTTGGTGATTCGCTAGGCTCGAAGTATGGCAAGAAAAGAATTTCTTTATTCGGCTTGCGTCCGAAGCGAACTAGTCAATTAATCACGGCTCTGACGGGAGCGTTTACGGCCGTCGGGATTTTGTCGGTTATGTCCGTGTTTTCGCAGGACGTTCGCACGGCGTTATTCGGAATGAAATTATTACGTCAACAGATGTACGATTTACAATTTCAGCTTAACCGAAGCGAAGAGAATACCGCGGAAATGCGTGCAAGTCTTGCGGAAGCGTCGGCAAATCTCGAGCTAACAGGCTTTGAACTCGACGCAATGAAGAACGATAAATTAATTCTCGAGCAAGAAAAAGAAGAGCTCGAAGCCTCGTTGAAAATCATGCGTGAGGAGTCCGAGCAACTGAAACACGACTTGAAAGCCATGAAGAGCGAATCCATAGCGTTAAGTGCGAATGTCTTATTAGCACAAGGAGCCTTTGAGCCGGGATTGACTCATGCCGAGGTCATTGAAGGATTGAACGCTTTGAAGCAACAAGTTAGATTAAATGTTTTGTCTATAATCTCGAATCACTCTTTCACGCGTCTGCGCGACATTCCAATTAATTTTGACCCAGAAATAGAAGCTGCTTTGATTAACGAGCTTGAAAGCTCCGATATTCGTCAATATGTTCGCGCACTGTCCGGCGAAAATTACACTTTAGGCGAAAATTTGAAAATCAGCGTTTCTCTTCAAAACGGCCCGAGCGTCATCACGTATCACGACGGCGAAGCAGTCTATCGAAAATTTTTCATGAACGATCGCGAAGCCTCAAATACAACTCCCGAAGAAATTTTGCATGTCTTCTTGCGTGAACTCCGAAACAAAGTTATAAATGATGGAATCTTGCCCGACCCTGCCACTAATAACGTAGGAACTCTCGACGGAGAAACTTTTTTTGAAACTGTTGAAAAACTTTCTGACATAAACACGCCTGTTATAATCAGCGCGATAGCCTCCGGCGATATTTATACAGAAGGCCCGGTAGTGATTGATATTATTTTTGAGGAGTGAAAAGTATGTTATCGAAATTTGATGAAATTCAACAAAATACCTCTGTGAAAAAAAGAAAGGAAGTCTTAGAAGAACTTCGCGGCGCTCTTTCAGAGTATGCGAGACCCGAACTTCTTGACCTTAAAAATGGGGTATGGGAACGCACCATACTGAACAGATGTGTCGAAAATGCTTTTGCTAGACGCTAATGTAATACCTCGTTATCTCTTAGAAGATAACGAGGAAATGACAGAAAAGGCCAAGGAATATATTAGGCGTGATGATGCTTTTGTTACTACAGAAGTCATAGGGGAAGTTATCTATGTTCTTCAAAAATTTTATTTATTAGAACGTAATAAAATTTCGTCCCTGTTGATAGGAATTACGAGTTTGGTAAATGTTGATGACGCCCAACTGATCACCCTTGCGCTTGAAATTTTCGGACGAACAAATTTAGATTTTGTTGATTGCGTTCTTTTCGCTTATCATAAATTGCTCGGTTTTGAAATTGCGACTTTTGACAAGCAACTTATAAAATTAATATCAAGAGCAGACGCTGAAGAAGAATCATGAATCCACACGTGATAATTTACACTGACGGCGGCGCGTCTCCTAATCCTGGCACAGGCGGCTGGGCAGCGATTTTATATTCTCAAAAGCACGAGGCCAAGCGCGAAATTTCCGGTGGCGAACTCAACACCACTAACAACAGAATGGAAATCACCGCGGCTATTAAGGCTCTCGAAGCTCTGAAAACTCCTTGCGACGTCGATTTATATACGGACTCGGCGTATCTTTGCAACACGTTCGAGAAAAAATGGATCGTTAAATGGCAGAAAAATAAATGGAAAAGTTCGACCGGCGAAGTCTTGAATCGCGACTTATGGGAAATTTTATTGAAGCTCACAAAAATTCATAATGTTTCTTGGCACCATGTTAAAGGCCACGCCGACGACGAATTAAATAATAGATGTGATGAACTCGTTCAAAGAGCACGCGAAGAACTTCGCTGAAATTTTTTTACACTTTCTATGGCCCGTCAGTTGTCCTGTCTGTGGACGCCCTGCCGAAATAATTTGTCCCGAATGCGCAAAAAAACTTTTTGCCGACGAAATCATAAACAAAAAACTTGAATCTCTCGAAATTTTTTCGGCCGCATGGTATCACACAAGTATTAATAAATTAATTTCTGACTTCAAATATTCAGGTTATCGCGCTCTATGTCGGCCAATCGGTCAGGCAATGGCAAATTTTTTCGAGAAGCCCAAGGTCGATAGGCTTGTGCCCGTGCCGTTACACTTAAAGAGTACTCGAAAATATAATCAGGCTCTCGAACTTGCGAAGGGCTTGAGCGACGTTTGGAAAATTGAAATTTTTGATGACGCTGAATGGTCGCGAATAATGCCGCGGCGCGCAGGTCTCGAAGCCTCCGAACGAATGAAATTAAAATCTGATTCTTTTATAATTCCCAAAAATATACACGGTCTTAATGTTGCGATAGTCGATGACGTTTGCACAACCGGAATGACTTTATTAAGATTTTCGCAGGCTTGTGAAACTTCCGGCGCTTATGTTCGTGGTGCTTATACTCTTGCGACTGTCAGCGAATATTAATAACACGAAAGGACGTTAAAAAATTTTGCATAATGAAGAAAATAAAAATCCTTCAATGATTCGTCATGCCGTCATGATGATGGCGGGAACTTTTTTAAGCCGGATTCTTGGACTTGCGCGCGAGATTTTAGTAGCGGCGTACTTCGGAGCTACAGGCAGCATGGACGCCTTCAACGTCGCTTATACGCTTTCAAATTTAGCGCGGCAGTTATTAGCCGAAGGAGCATTATCGGCGGCGTTTGTTCCGGTGTTCTCGAAAATTTTGAACACGAGCCGCGAAAAGGCGATCGCTCTTGCGCGTCAGACGATGACAATTTTATTATTTGCTACGTGCTTAGTAGTTGCACTTGGAATTTATTTTGCGCCCGCGCTTGTTAATATCATGGCGCCGGGATTTGACGCTGCTAATCACGAACTCGCTGTAAGCATGACGCGAGGAATGTTTCCATTTTTAATTTTTATTTCGCTTGAAGCGTTGACGATGGGCGAGTTAAATAGCCTAGGCTCGTTTTTTATTCCCGCGTTGTCGCCGGCGTTTAGCAATTTGGCATTTATAATCACGGCTCCGTTTTTTGCAGCGCGTTTTGGAGTTTACGGTCTTGCTTATTCAGTTTTATGCGGAGGCTTTGCGCATTTTATAACGCAATGGCTGTGGGGATTTAAGATGAAAGCGGTTTTGTATCCAACGCGGCCAGACATGAAAGACAATAATCTAAAGCAGATTATGAAATTATTTTTGCCATACGCGGCCGGACTTTCTTTGAACCAAGTGAATCCGATTATAAGCCGAATGCTTGGGTCGTTCTTGCAAGAAGGAAGTATTTCGGTCTTAAATTACTCAAACAGGATTTTGCAGCTACCTTTAGGCTTGTTTGTGATAGCGATTTCGCAGGCAGTTTTGCCACAACTCGCGCGCGCCAAGACCGACGAAGAATTTACGGACGTTTTGCGGCAGGCTGTGAGATTTACATTATTTGTAGTTTTGCCAGCATCGCTTGGATTAATAGAGATTTCTCGCGAATTTGTTCATTTAGTTTTCGTGCGCGGTCAGTTTAACGCGTGGGCGTGGGACGCAACGACTTCGACACTTGCTCTAAGCATGTTAGGACTTCCGGGCATGGCTTGCTCTACGGTGATAATGCGTGCGCTGTATGCTCTTTCAATGCCGCGGCAAGCTTTCAAAGTAACTTTGTTCAGCGTGATTTCAACGGCGATTTTTTCATTAATTCTTGTTTATCCGATGAGCTATAACGGCCTTGCGCTTGCGCCGGGGATTGCGTTTACGTTGTCGGGAATGTTGGGCCTGTATTACGTGAAGAAAAAATTGAATCGGCCTCTGAAAATTATTACAAAAAAATTTTTCTGGGATTATTTAATCGCGTTGGCTGTGCTTGACGCTTCGATAATTATTTTCAAATTCGCTTTGCCTTATAACGCAGCTTCAAGTTTGTTAATTCGAGCTTCGTGGTGCGTGGGGGTGATAGCGTTAGCGGCTTTAATGTATTCGTTTGCGACAATTAAAATGAAATTTGAAGAATGGAATTTATTAAAACAGGCTTTTAACAAAAAATAAAAATAAAAAATTAATCAGTCGCTGCTAAAAATCGCAACGGCTGATTTTTATATCTATTTCCTTTTCAATAGCACGAAGCCCAGATCCGTTTTATTCTCCCGCTAATCAAGCTTATGTTTTAAAGTCCGTGCAAGAATTACGTGAAGGCAAAGGACAAGTTCATGAATTAATCGAGGCTTAGCGATGTCATTATTACGATGAGTGAAAAATTTTACCCCAAAAATGTCAAAAATATCGGCTTCTGCCCTATGGCTATGCTTTACAGAGATTTCAAAGGCGAAACGACACACAAGTGGCGAAAACTTCAACGTTCTTGGGCAAGGCCCGGAGCAATCTACGCTAAAAACTGACGTAATCCGTTGATGTGTTAAAAAGCAACTCAAACTATCTCGTAGAATCTGCAACTCTACGAAAGACTCCTGATCTTAAAATGTGTACACAAGTTTAATGTATTTCACTGAATTTTGCAAGATTCA
>CAJORD010000275.1 GCA_905236605.1 uncultured Synergistales bacterium
AGGACGCGCCGGAATTAAAATCATAGCGTTGTCTTCCATGCCTTCGGTTTCGTTTTCTTCGCCGAGCGAAATTTTCAAAGCCGCGCTGTTTCGACACTTTTCAATCATTCGCGCCAACGGTTTCTCTTGCTCGAGAAGATTCAAGACCGCCTGAAGACGTGATAACGCCTGAAAGTGAGGAAGTCCTAAAATCTGACGCGCGCCGGAGCTGAAAAATTTATAATTCTGTTCCGTCAGGAAGTTATCAAGCTCACGAATAGCTTCGCGGCAAGACGTTTCAGCTTCTTCTAGGCCGCCTAGAACATATTGATAAAGAGCCTCGCGAACTTCGCTCCATGAATGACCGCTTGCTACGGTGTTAATGCGTCGCGTGAGTTCTTCAAGCGTCCCGGGGTCGATGTCATACGGCAAATTAAATTGCGAATGATGAACAAGTCCGCCCTTCAAAACTATCAGAGCTAAAATATTATTTCCTCCGATGAGCATCAAATCTATTCGCTGAATTTCAGCAGCGTCAAGAGTCGGTACAGCCGCAACCGCTACGCAATTTGTAAGCCTCGCCATGAGGTGAGTTACATTACTGAGAAGTTCTTCAATCCCGCTTCGGCTGTTGAGAATTTCGCGCTTAATATCTTCCGCCTGCGAATGAGTGCGCGCTCGTGCCGTTACTGAATCAACATAAACGCGATAAGCTCTCGCCGTCGGAAGCCTCCCTGATGATGTATGAGGCTGATAAAAATATCCAAGCTCCTCAAGGTCGGCCATTTCGTTGCGAATTGTAGCAGGGCTATATCTGCTCAAATATTTCTTTACGATCGTTCGAGAACCGGCAGGCTCGCCCGTCTTGATGTACTCATACACGACTGCAAGAATGATACTAAGCTGTCTCTCTGTCATTTTGTTTGCTCACCTCCATTTATCTTTTTCTTTTAGCACTCGCTGTTAATGAGCGCTATTAATTTTTTAACGCTGATAAGATTAGCAGACCAACTTTAAAAAGTCAACAAGAAAAAATTTTTGTTACAGGAAATTTTTGAGTTTACATATTTTCGTGGTTCGTTCATGTATAATAAAAAATATTTTCCCAACAAAAACACAAGGGGGTTATTTTATTCATGATGAAGTATCTTCAGAAGATTGGCCGGTCTTTAATGCTACCTGTTGCGTGTCTGCCGATTGCGGGGATTTTATACGGCATAGGCTACTGGCTAGACCCTGTAGGCTGGGGTTCTAATAATCTCACGGCAGCATTCTGTATCAAAGCCGCCTCTGCAATCATTGACCAAATTCCGTTATTGTTCGCGCTTGGCGTGGCAATCGGAATGTCGGACGAGCAAGACGGAGCCAGCGCGCTTGCGGGTCTAGTATCGTGGTTAATGATAACGACATTGTTGTCGCCAGGTGCTATAGCGATGTACCGACAAATAGACGTTTCACACGTTCCGGCGGCGTTTGGAAAGATTCAAAATGCGTTCATAGGAATTTTAGCCGGTTTAATCGGCGCGGAGTGTTTCAACAGATTCAAACATACGGAACTTCCTGACGCGCTAGCGTTCTTCAGTGGCAAGAGGTCCGTAGCAATTATCACGGGCATAGTTTCGATAATAGCATCAGTGATTTTATATTACGTATGGCCGTTTTTGTATGGCGCTCTCGTTCAGTTTGGAATTTCGATTTTAGCGCTTGGCCCAATCGGTGCGGGATTATACGGAATGTTGAACAGGCTTTTAATTCCGCTGGGACTTCATCACGCTTTGAACGCGGTTTTCTGGTTCGACACAGCCGGAATAAATGACTTAGGAAAATTCTGGAGCGGCACGGGCACTTTAGGGACGACAGGCATCTATATGACGGGTTTCTTCCCGGTTATGATGTTCGGACTTGTCGCGGGAGCTTACGCAATGTACAAAACTGCAAGACCAGAGCGAAAAAATATGGCTGCGAGTTTGTTATTAGCAGGCGCGTTGGCTTCGTTCTTCACAGGGATAACAGAGCCTATAGAATTTTCGTTTATGTTCCTCGCGCCTAGCCTTTATGTTCTTCACGCTATCTTAACTGGAGCTTCGATGGCAGTTTGTGCAATGCTGCCTTTACGTTGCGGATTTAATTTCAGCGCCGGACTTGTTGACTGGATTTTGAGCTTCAAAGCGCCCATGGCCGTAAATCCGTGGCTGCTGCTTCCCGTGGGACTTGTGTTTGCTGCGATTTATTATTTTGCTTTCAAGTGGGCCATCGAAAAATTTGACTTAAAAACGCCGGGCCGCGAAGTAGCTCCCGCAAAGAAAGAAAAAGCGACTGTCGTAACGAATAATAATTACACGGATATGGCAAAAATTATTCTCGAAGGACTTGGCGGTTTTGAAAATCTCAAAGACATAAACTACTGTGCCACTCGAATCCGCGTTCTTATAAACGACAATGGCAAAGTCAACGAAGAAAAAATTAAATCGGCAGGCGTCCTCGGCGTTGTGCGTCCGTCAAACGAAAGTATGCAAATCGTAATCGGTACAAAAGTTCAGTTTGTGTTTGACGAGCTTATGAAAATCGCAAACAAGTAATTAAAAAAGTAGGAACGAAAAAATTTTTTAATTCCTACTTTCTAATTCCTAACTCCTACTTGCTCTCTTACATTTCTCGCCACACTGAACGCGTTAAAGGTATCGCAAGCAAGAACGCAAAGACATCTGCAACAGGTTGAGCAAGTTCGACGCCCGTCAGTCCGTATAAACGCGACAAAATCAAAATCGCCGGGATAAAAAATATTCCTGACCTAGCCGAAGCCGTTATCGTCGCACGAACTCCTTTGCCGATTGACTGTAACATCATGTTCGACAAAACTATAGTAGCGTTAAGAGGCATCGTGAACATTTGCCAGCGAAGCGCAACACTTCCAATTAAAATTACAGCCTCGTCATTACGGAAAAATCTCACAATCTCTTCGGACAAGAACGAACTCACGCACGCAAGAGCAATTAAAAATATTGTTCCATATAGCACGCAGAATTTATAGCCCTCTTTGACACGGTCATAAAGTTGGGCGCCGTAGTTGTAGCTGCACACAGGTTGATAGCCTTGACCGAAGCCAATTAATGCCGAGTTCGCGAATAACATGACGCGATTAACAACGCTCATTCCCGCTATAGCTGCGTCGCCTGCGATAGTGCCGGCCGTGTGATTTAACAAAATGCTCGAAAAACTTATTAACGCGTTGCGAGCTAATGACGGTGTGCCGCCGTTGACAATTTCTAGCAAATAATGCGCGTTCATTCGGATTTTGCGTATTTTAAGATTTATGTTTGCGCCCTTAGTCGTTCCGTAAAACAAAATAAAAAAGCTCACAAGCTGGCTTAAAATCGTAGCGAGGGCCGCGCCTCTGACTCCAAGTCCAAACGTGAAAATAAAAATCGGGTCCAAAAAAATATTTAATATCGCTCCGCTCACAAGTCCGACCATCGCATAGAACGCTGCGCCTTGAAATCGAAGCTGATTATTAATTACAAGTTGCGCGGTCATGAACGGCGTGCCTATTAATATAACGCTCAAATAGTCGCGAGTGTCGTTTATTATCGTGTCCGTAGCGCCAAGCATAACTGAAAGCCGCGTAAGATTTGTAAGGCCAAGCGCGAGAATTACGACCCCGAACAAAAACGCAAGAGCAAATCCCGTCGCGGACATCTCCTCGGCCTCTTCGAGTTCGCCGGCGCCGAGTTTCCTTGAAACATAATTCCCCGAACCATGCCCGCAAAAAAATCCGATAGCTTGAATTACGTTCATAAATGGCAAAACGACACCGACTGCCGCTGTAGCTTGTGTCGAAATCCGACCGACGAAAAAAGTATCAGCCATGTTATATAAATTCGTAACCATCATGCTAATAATCGTAGGGACTGAAAGAACGCAAATTAATTTTTTCACGGAAGTTTTAGTAAGATACTCATGACGCTCCTGTAATGCTGTCTGTGGCATTTTTAATTTTTCTCCTGAAGTTCTTGAAACTTTTTTCAAAATATAACACAAAATTAAAAAAATTCCCCGTGCTATACTCTTTTTAATTTAAGTAGGAATTAGGAGTTAGGAAGTAGGAAACAAAATTGAAGGGGGTATATATTTTTGTTTAGTACATTTTTCAACATTGCCGGAGGCGTTGCGCTCTTTCTTTACGGTATAAAGCTCATGAGCGAGGCGTTGCAGTTTATCGCCGGCGACAAAATGCGAAAATTAATTGGCACTCTCACGAAGACACCGTTACGCGGAATTTTTGTCGGAATTATCGTTACAGTTTTAATTCAATCGAGCACGGGCACAACCGTTATGACGGTCAGCTTTGTAAACACGGGGCTGCTATCTCTAAATCAGGCTATCGGCATAATCATGGGCGCCAACATCGGAACGACCGTAACCGCGCAGATTATTGCGTTCAAGATTGAAGCGTTTGCGTTGCCACTCGTGGCTGTCGGTATGATAATGTCAATCTTCGCAAAGAGCAAAAAGCAACTTACTTATCTCGCAAGCGGCGTGATCGGACTCGGCCTTTTATTCTTGGGTATGCAGACGATGTCTTCAAAAGAAGTTGTCGGGATAATCTCACAACACACAGATTTTATTTTAATGTTGAGCCGCAATCCTTTGACCGGCGTTTTAGCAGGCATGATTTTAACAATTTTGATTCAATCTAGCGCCGCCACGATAGGACTTGTGATAGCCATAGCCGCGACTTCAAACGGATTAATCGGACTTGACGCCGCCATACCGATTATACTTGGCGACAACATCGGAACGACTTTAACCGCCATCGTCGTTGCAATGGGAGCTACTCGCCCCGCTAAACAGGCCGCCGCCGCTCACGTTTTATTTAATTTAATCGGCACAATAATTTTCTTATTTGCGTTCCCGTTATATCGTGAGCTTGTCGTTATGAGCAGTCCTGACATCGGAAGACAAATTGCTAACGCTCACTCAATATTTAATATTTTGAACACGGTTATATTCTTCCCATTCGTGCCTCTGCTTGCAAAATTAATCTCAAAACTTATTCCGTTGAATCCCGAAGACCAACCTGAAGAAGTCATGTATCTGGACCCGAATTTAATTTCAATTTCCAGCGCGTCCGCTGTCGAAGCCGTCAAAGATGAGCTTATGCACATGGGACAGATAATTGAAAATATGTTCGTCGTAGTTCGCGAAGCGTTTTGGGAATTTGACGCAGCAAAAGTCGAAGAGCGTCGCAAAAAATTTGACCACTACGAAGAGAGCGTGAACAAAATCACGGAATCAATTTCGGCTTATGCGTCAGAGATTTGGCAGCGCGGAGTTTCTGATGAAATTTCTACGGTGCTCGCGTCTTACGTCAACGCCACGATAGACCTTGAACGAATTGGCGACCGTTGCGAAAATTTAATCGAACGTAGCGATGTCATGGATAATTATTTATCTGATGAAGCTATTGGCGAGCTTAAAGACATCTACGACACTACAGAATTAGCTGTTAAAACTTCGTTGCAGTCAATGCAAGATGAAAACGCCGTGCAAGCGTGGCAAGTCATTCGCGAGATAGAAAAGAAAATCGACAACCAAGAGCGCACTTATCGCAAAGCCCACATAGACAGATTAAATCGCGGCGAATGCGACCCAGAAAAGGGCGTGAACTTCAT
>CAJORD010000276.1 GCA_905236605.1 uncultured Synergistales bacterium
CCCTTAGAGGAGACGAAGTAAGACCGGAGCAATCCGGCATTTGTTGTTGATGCTAGAATCCCCCTTTAGGCGTGGGGAGTATGTCAAATGAGCCAAGAAGAGGCCGCCGAATATGTTAATGAATTTTGGGGAAACTAAATTAGGGAGGGAGCTTCAATAAAAAATATTATGAAAATCAACGGGGGAATCCCGTTAAAGGGCACCATAAAAACTCAAGGAGCCAAAAACGCCGCTTTGCCGGTTATGGCGGTGTGTTTGTTGCTGCGGGGCGAAACTCTTACGCTCGATAACGTCCCTGACCTTTACGACATTAACACAATGATTGAACTTCTGCGAGATTTAGGCGTCGAAATCGAAATCAATCGCGAAAATAAAGACTCGCAAGTAAATTTCAAAGTCCCTGACGAAATTAAATGGGAAGTTTCTGAAACTCTTGCTCGAAAAATGCGCGCGTCGTCTCTTGTGCTTGGGCCATTGCTCGCTAACTGTGGTCAAGTTTCGTTGCCTCTGCCCGGCGGCTGCTCAATCGGTGCAAGACCTATCGATTTACACTTAAAAGGCTTAAAGCAGATGGGTGCAGAAATTGAAATTCAAAATGGCGTCGTTCATGCGAAAGTCAAAGGACGTTTGCGCGGCCGAAGAATTTATCTTGACTTCCCGTCTGTCGGTGCAACTGAAAATTTAATGATGGCCGCGTCGCTCGCTCAAGGCGAAACAATAATCGAAAACATTGCCCGCGAACCTGAAATTGATAATCTTGCTGCCGTTTTGCGTTGCGTCGGCGTTCCTGTCGAACTCGAAGGCACAGGCGGCGTTAGGATTCAAGGCATCGAAAAACTTAATTCAGGCCGCGAAAGAGTTATTCCGGACAGAATCGAAGCCTGCACTTATATTTTAGCCGGCGTCATGACGAACGGTCATATTAAAGTTGAAGACGTCGTGCCGTCGCACATTGACGCGATTTTAGCAAAACTCGAAGAAAGCGGAGCGAAGTTCAAAGTTAAGAAAAGCACCGTCGAAATTTTCCCGTCTAAGAAACGTCTTCACCCGGTTTCGATTAAGACAATGCCTTATCCCGGCTTCCCGACTGATTCACAGCCTCAAATGGCGGCGGCATTGTCGCTCGGGCAAGGCGTCAGCACGATCGAAGAGAGCGTGTTTCAAGCGCGGTTTCTCTATGCTCAAGAACTAAATCGAATGGGCGCTGATATAAAAATTGCTCGTGATGTCGCTATCATTCGCGGCGTTGAAAAATTGCAGGGTGCGCTCGTCAAGGCCACGGACTTAAGAGCCGGAGCAGCTTTGATAATGGCAGGACTTGCAGCCGAAGGCGAAACTACGGTTGATGACATGGTGCACGTGTGGCGCGGTTACGAAGCCATTGACGAAAAATTAAGATCTTTGGGGGCGCAGGTTGAACTCCTCTAACTCGCAAGCACAAGCCGATAAACTTTCTAAAATCGAAATTTTTGCTTTCGTTGGCCCGGCCGGCACTGGCAAAAGTCATCGTGCTACTCATGTCGCTAGGCAAAACGGGATCGGCGTAATCATTGACGACGGTCTTGTAATCTCACGTGGGCGAATATTGGCCGGACGCAGCGCAAAATCCGAAGTCAATCGTTTACGTGCCATCAAACGCGCAATTTTTGAATACGAAGACCATCGTAACGAAGTCGTGCGATACTTGACGAAAAATCCGCCGGAGCGATTAATGATCCTCGCGACGTCCGAAGGAATGATTAGCAAAATTATTAAACGTCTTGGACTAAACGAGCCGACGAAATTTATAAATATAAGTGAAGTTTCATCGCCCGAAGAAATCGAAGCCGCTTTGCGTGAACGTCGTGAAAAGAAACAGCATGTTGTGCCTGTAGCGAAGGCTCAAGTTCAACAAAATTTTGCGGGCAAACTCGTAAGTCAAATTCGAGGATTCTTTAGAGGCCGCGACAAAGACGAATCACGAAACACAATCGTTAAGCCTTTATTTAGTTTCAATGGCAAAGTTACAATCGGACATGACGCGCTCGTAGAGATGACAAAAAAA
>CAJORD010000277.1 GCA_905236605.1 uncultured Synergistales bacterium
CGGCGTGTCTGTGTTTTCAATGTAACTGACCACGAGCGGCACCAACGAAATCCCGCACGGACTTAACAAAACGCTCGCCGCTCCCCAAGCGAATGCCCCGGCAAATTGCCAACCGTCGGACGCAAACATAATTTCAAAAATTGTATTTAACATGATGAAAAATTATATTACGTCGCTCGTAAGACTTGAAAAAAATCGCCTCATGCAATATAAATTTACAATTAAAAATTTCAAACGGGGGTAATTACGATTCCAACATCAAAGAAAACGCCCGCGAAATCGGGTAAGACAACCACTAAAACAAAAACTAAAGCTAAAACTACAACAACCGCTAAAAAATCCACGACTAAAAAATCAACCGCGGTAAAAGCTACAGGCAAGGGGAAAATTTTAGTCGTCGTTGAGTCGCCGTCAAAGGCAGCTACGCTGTCGAACATGCTCGGCAGGAATTATATAGTCAAATCTAGCAAAGGCCACATGAAGGACTTGCCTAAAAGTCGTCTAGCCATTGACATCGAACACGACTTCGCACCCGAATATATTTTGGTCAAAGGCAAGGCCGAACTTAAAAACGAACTTTTGAAAATTGCGTCGGAGTCTTCAGGAGTGTTATTAGCGTCCGACCCTGATAGAGAGGGCGAAGCTATAGCGTGGCACTTGGCCGACATCTTGGGAGTTAATCTCGATGAGAAATGCCGCGTCCGTTTTTATGAAATTACAGAGAACGCCGTGAAAGCCGCCGTCAAAAATCCTGATTTCATTGACGTTAATAAAGTTGACGCTCAACAGGCCCGGCGAATTTTAGATAGGCTCGTCGGCTATACTCTTAGTCCGTTGCTCTGGAAAAAAATCAGATTTGGACTTTCGGCCGGCCGCGTTCAGTCCGTAGCGCTAAATTTAATTTGTGAACGTGAACGAGAGATTATGAAATTCGTTCCTGATCCTTATTGGGTCATAACGGCAAACTGCAAACACGGAAAAAATAATTACGAGCTACGCGCCGAAAAACTCGACGGAAAGACGCTCATGAAAAATTCTTTGCCGCTCTTAATCAACACCGAAGAAAAAGCGAATGAGATTATCGCCGAGATTAAAGCAAATGAAATTGTAGTAAGCGAGTTCACGACTAAGACAGTTTCACACGCAGCGCCGACACCGTTCCGAACGAGTACGCTTCAGCAAGAGGCTTCACGAAAATTAAGCATGGTTCCCGCTCACACTATGAGAATTGCGCAAGCTCTTTACGAGGGAATTAATATTCCCGGGCGCGGTCATGTCGGTTTAATAACTTACATGCGAACAGACAGCTTGAGAATTTCAAATGAAGCTCTCGACGCGTGCCGCGAGTTCATCAAAAAAAATTATTCGCCTGATTATCTTCCAGAAAAACCGAATATCTACGGCGCTCAAAGCAAAAGCAAAAATTTGAAAGTCCAAGACGCTCACGAAGCTATCAGGCCCACAGATATGAACCTCACGCCCGAAGCTATCAAAGACGCTCTAACGCCGGAACAATATAAAGTTTATTCTTTAATATGGCGACGCTTCACAGCTAGTCAGATGGCCCCGGCCGTCAGCGCTAAATCAAAATTAAAAGCCGAAGCCGGCCGCGTTGGTTTACGTCAGGAGGGCGAGACTTTAGTTTTTGACGGCTGGTCTTGTTTATGGCCAATCGACTTAAAGGGCGCTGAGCTTGCAAAAGTTAAGAAAGACGAAATTTTGACGCTCACAAAAGCACAGAGTGAGAACAGATTTACGAAACCGCCTGCGCGTTATTCTGAAGCCGGCTTAATAAAAACTCTCGAAGAAAACGGCGTCGGTCGTCCTTCGACTTATGCAACAATCGCAGGAACGTTAGAGGGACGCGACTATATCGAAAAGAACGAAGAGAAAAGATTTTATCCGACGGGACTCGGCTTGGTCGTCGATGAATTTCTTGCACAATATTTCAACAGAAAAGATTTATCTTCAATCGTTGATGCAGGATTTACGGCTCAAATGGAGAAAGAGCTTGACGATGTCGAAGAGGCCAAGCGCAAATGGCTCGATGTCGTTGGCGAGTTTTGGAAAGAATTTTCTCAAACCGTTGACGAAGCACAAGGTGCCCCGAAGGTCGCTTTGCCAGCACCCGAACCAATCGGCGAAGCTTGCCCAGATTGCGGCCATGATTTAGTAAAGAAGCGCGGACGTTTCGGCGAGTTTATAGCGTGTTCTAATTATCCTGAATGTAAATACACGCGCCCAATCTTGAGCACAATCGGCGTAAAGTGTCCTAAGTGTGGCGAAGGCGAGATTGTTCAGCGAAAGAGCAAGAAGGGCGGAAAAACTTTCTACGGCTGCTCACGTTTCCCAGATTGCGATTATGTCTCATGGAACAGACCCGCCGGCGAAAAGTGCCCGGACTGCGGAGCGGATTTATACAGGCGCGGCTCGACGATTTATTGTGCGAATTGCAAATACAAAGCCGAAATAAATGAAGAATAAAAAATTTAAGGAGGAAAAAATCATGAAGAAAAAATTTTTATGTTCTCTTGTTCTTGTTTTGTCGCTCGCGTTGAGTGCTGACGCTGAAATTATAGGCACGCTGAACAGATCCAACGCTAATATCCCTGAAAGCGCAGAAGTAAATGATGTCATGCTCACTCAAGGCTATAAAGATGAGTTATTGGCGTCTGTTTTCGATAAAAATTTCAAGGCTGAAGGCACCTCAATGAAATTTTATGATTCGTTGATGCTGATGCAGTTAGCTCTGAATAAAGGCGACATTGAAGTTTTTTCCGCGCCTGAATTTGTCGGTGAGTATCTCCTGCGCAGCAACCCCGAATATATTATGCGCGGTTTCATGATGGGACGAAATCCGATCGCTCTTGCCTTTGGCTTCCTCGAAGAGAAAAAAGAACTTTGTGAAAAATTTAGCAAAGCTATCGAAGCCATGGAAAACGAAGGGAAAATCGGACTTCTTGCGCGAGATTTCATAACCGGGCCGAAGGCTGCTAATCCCGAAACAGTTAAATTTGAAAAATTTGATGACGCTGAAATAATTAATGTCGCTGTAACTGGAGATATGCCGCCGCTTGATTATGTCGGAGCTGACGGTCAGCCCGCAGGCTTTAATACCGCGATACTTGCAGAAATTGGCCGCCGTCTTCACGTGAATATCAAGACGATAACCGTCGAGACAGGCGCAAGACCTGCTGCTTTGAAATCAGGCCGTGCTGACGCAGTTTTTTGGCTTCAACTTTTCTCGGGGTACGAAGATTTTACAAAGCAGCCTGATATTCCTGAAGGTGTCATAGTGTCAACGCCTTATTTCGGGTGGAACAAGTCTGTATTAATCGGCTTGCCTAAAAAATAATTAAAAATGATTAAAATCATCGGTGCCGGGTTAGCAGGTTGTGAAGCTGCTTGGCAAGTTGCTAATCGCGGCTTCATGGTCGAACTTTACGAAATGCGCCCGGCTCTTCTTACTCCCGCTCACAAGACCGGAATGTTAGCCGAAATAGTTTGCTCAAATTCACTCGGTTCAGAAAATAAAAATGAAAGAATCTCCGCGGCTGGAATTTTGAAAGAAGAGCTTGAAATTTTTAACTCGCTAATTCTTTCTTGCGCTTACGCTTCAAGAGTTCCGGCCGGGGGAGCCTTAGCGGTTGACCGAGAAAAATTTTCTGCTCTCGTTACTGAAAAAATTTCTTCGCACAAAAATATAAAACTAATTCGTGAAGAATATAAATCACTCCCTGACGACTTCGCGATAATCGCTTCAGGGCCTTTGACTTCAGATTCATTAGCTCAAGAATTAAAAAATATAGCGGGCGAAAGAATTTATTTTTATGACGCAGTTGCTCCGGTTTTGATGAAGGACAGCATAAATTTTGAAAAAGTTTTTGTGTCTGGACGCTACGGACGCGGCGACGATTATATTAACTGCCCGCTCTCGAAAGAAGAATATTTGAATTTTTATGACGCTCTCGTAAACGCTGAAAGAAATCTCCCGCACGACTTTGAAAAAAATAAATATTTCGAAGGCTGTATGCCTGTTGAAGCATTAGCCGACCGTGGCGTCGATACTTTGCGATTTGGGCCTATGAAGCCGCGCGGCCTCACTGACCCTAGAACAGGTCGTGAACCTTACGCTGCCGTCCAACTTCGACAAGACAACGCCGACGGAACTTTATTTAATATGGTAGGCTTTCAAACGGGCCTCAAGTGGGGCGAACAGAAACGAGTTTTTTCAATGATACCGGGCCTTGAAAACGCCGAGTTTGTTCGTTTAGGGGTCATGCACAGAAACACGAGCGTGAACGCGCCGGCGGTACTCGATGAGTTTTTGAGGTTGAAGACAAACGAGAAAATTTTTTTAGCCGGGCAAATTACGGGCGTCGAAGGCTATATGGAAAGCACAGCGATGGGACTTGTCGCCGGGATTAACGCTGCTGCGCTCATGAGCGAGAAAAATCTTCCGGTGTGGCCAAGAGCGTCGGCTATCGGTTCGCTGTTGAATTATCTCAAAACGACAGAGCCGAAACACTTTCAGCCAATGAACATGAACTTAGGGATTTTTCCGCCGCCGTCGCAAAAAATTAAAGGCAAGCAACTTCGTGCGAAATTTTTTAGGGACAACGCCGTCAACGCCACGCGCGATTTTATTAAGACATTATGATTTATGTTGTAGGAATCGGCCCGGGCGATATGGACGGCTTGACCATGGAAGCACTTTATATTTTGAAAGCGTGCGACATAGTTTCAGGTTATAAAGTTTATATTGACCTCGTGAAAAAATTTTTGCCGGAAAAAATTTTCGCGGTTTATCCAATGCGTAGCGAAGTCGAACGCTGCGAAGACGCTTTGAATTTTTCAAAACTCGGCAAAAAAATCGCTTTAATCTCAAGCGGCGACGCGGGAGTTTATGGAATGGCCGGGCTTATGCTCGAAGTCGCTCAAGGTTCGGGCGAAGAGATAAAAATTATTCCCGGCGTTACGGCGGCGAACTCTGCTGCGGCGATTTTGGGGGCGCCGTTGATGAATGATTACGCCGTCGTGAGTTTAAGCGACTTAATGACGCCGTGGGAAATTATTGAGAAGAGGCTTAAAGCTGCGTGCAAGGGAGATTTTGTAATTTGTATTTATAATCCCGCAAGCCATACACGCCCGGAAAATTTCAAAAACGCTTGCAAGATTTTGCGGAAGTATAAACCGTCCGACACTCCTTGCGCTTACGTTCAGAACATCAAGCGCGCTAAACTTCATGCCGAAATCATGACGCTAAAAGAAATTCAGGCTTGCGAAAAAATTGACATGCTCACGACTGTAATAATCGGAAATTCGCAAACTTATGTTTCAGAAGGGAAATTAATAACGCCACGCGGCTATAAAATTTGAAAATGAAAATCACAAAAAAAATTTTCGCAGTTGTCTTTATAATTTTATGTTTTTTATCACAAGCAGACGCTGCAAACGTCAACAAGAAAAATTTTTATCGTTCTTTAGCTTCGCGACTTAGCAAAGAAAGAAATAATTACACGTATCTGACTGATAACGAGTTCGCAAATTTCCGCGCCGTGTCTTCAACAGGAGTGAAAGCCGGGAAATTATATCGTTCGTCCTCACCCGTAAAACCTTGGGGCAATCGCGACATCATAGCCGACATGGCCGCACGTGAAGCAGGAGTGAAGACTTTTATAAATCTTGCTGACGATTATAAAAATTTGAATGGCTACAAAAATTTTTCAGCGAGTTATTACGCGACACAAAAAATAATTTGCGTGAAATTAAATTTGAAATTCATGTCTAAAAATTTTCAAGCTGGTGTAGCGCGTGCGGTGAGTTTCATGGCGAACAATTCTGCGCCGTATTTAGTTCATTGCGATTTAGGCAAAGACCGCTGCGGAATTTTCTGCGCAATTATTGAAAGTCTAATGGGCGCTTCGTCGGACGAGATTGTAAAAGATTACATGATTTCTTTCTATAATTATTTTGGAATAAGACCCGGCACGAGTGATTATGAATTTGTCGCTGACAACGAAATAAGACCGTTTTTAGCTTCGATATTTGAAATTAAGACAATCGAGAACGCAAATTTATCGGCGGCCGCAACGCGCTACTTGTTGAAAATCGGAGTCCCGCCCGAAGACATTGAAAACTTAAAAAACAAACTAGGCAATTAATCTCAAAATTATTCGTCTTTATTGAAGTAATCCGAATCGATTCTTTTAATTTCGTATGTTTTTGTCGTCGTAACACCGAGGCCATATTCAATCATAAGTTCCGCGAGCTGTTTGCCATCTACGAGAACGATTTTATGGCCGGGATTTTTGCGAGAAAAATCTAAAGCGCCTTTTGAAAATTGTGCGGTCGTTATAAATAATCCCTTTGTGGCTCCTTGAGCGACCATTGCGCCGAGAAATTTTTGAATCTCCGTGCTATGAACGTGAGAATCGCCTTTCCATTTTTTCGCCTGCGTATATACAGCATCAAAACCGAATCTATCAGCACGAACTATTCCATCTATTCCACTGTCGCCAGATTTTTTC
>CAJORD010000278.1 GCA_905236605.1 uncultured Synergistales bacterium
AGGTTCTTTCGTCGAGATTGACGAGTTTGTAACACATCGCTGCAATAATTTTGGTCTTGACGAGAAAAAAATTTTAGGCGATGGCGTTGTAACAGGTTGGGGAACAATCGAAGGGCGAAAAGTTTTTGTTTATAGTCAGGACTTCACGGTCTTCGGAGGCTCGCTCGGCGAAGAACACGCCGCGAAAATTTGCAAAGTTATGGATATGGCTATGCAAATGGGCTGCCCTATTATTGGCATCAACGACTCCGGCGGAGCTAGGATTCAGGAAGCTGTTGACGCGCTTAACGGTTACGGAAAAATTTTCAAACGTAACACAATGGCAAGCGGCGTTATTCCGCAGTTCTCTGTAATCATGGGCCCGACAGCCGGCGGAGCAGTTTATAGCCCGGCACTTACAGATTTTATTTTCATGGTTGACGGCGAGAGCGTAATGCACATCACTGGCCCCGAAGTCATCAAAGCCGTAACCGGCGAGGACGTAACGGGCGAAGAACTTGGCGGCGCGGCAGCTCACAACACCGTCAGCGGCGTAGCTCACTTTGAAGCCAAAGACGAAGCCGAATGCTTTGCACAAGTTAGAAAAGTTCTTTCATATCTTCCGTTAAACAATCTCGATGACTCACCAGTAAAGCCCACCGGCGACAGCCCTGAGCGTGCTGACGTTTCATTAAGAGAAGTCGTCCCCGTCAATCCTAATAAAGGCTACGACGTTCACGAAGTCTTAACGAAGGTTTTTGATGACGGCGAGTTTACAGAAGTTCAAGCCGGTTATGCAAAGAACATCGTTACGGGTTATGCACGAATCGGCGGGCGCGCTGTCGGAGTTATTGCCAACAATGCTGACGTTATGGCCGGCTGCCTTGACATTAACGCGTCAGATAAGGCTTCGAGATTTATTCGTCATTGCGACGCTTTCAACCTTCCGATCGTTACATTTGTTGACGTTCCCGGATATTTGCCCGGCGCTGACCAAGAACGCGGCGGAATTATTCGCAAAGGAGCAAAACTCCTTTATGCTTACAGTGAAGCGACAGTTCCATTAATCAGCGTAATCATGCGCAAGGCTTACGGCGGAGCTTATCTCGCAATGAGCAGCAAATCTCTCGGCGCTGATGTCGTTCTCGCGTGGCCTCAAGCTGAAATCGCGGTCATGGGAGCCGAAGGCGCAGCCAGTATCGTTTTCAAAAAAGAAATTAACGATGCCGCCGATCCGTCAGCAAAACGACTTGAGAAGATCGACGAGTATCGCGAAGCGTTCGCCAATCCTTATAGAGCCGCCGAGCGTGGTTATGTTGACCGCGTGATTATGCCCGAAGAAACTCGTAAGGCGATTTTCATGGCGCTTGACGGAATCCAGAGCAAACGCGACGCAACACCGAGCAAGAAGCACGGGGTTATCCCGCACTAATATAAAACAGGAGGGAATAAAGTCATGCAAGCTATGCACTTTGAAGGACTTGCGGGAGCGGTTAACGTCAGTATCGTAGCGTTCTCGATAGTCTTCGGCGTTCTTCTCGTTCTTACGATGGTCATCTACGGAATGAGAATTTTCGCCGGCGGCGAAGAAAAAAAAAATGATGTAGTAGCTCCCAAACCCGCAGCCCCGGCTAAGCCCGCTTCGATTGTAAAGGCAGCTCCTGGCGCAGATAAAGCCAAAATTGTTGCGGCAATCACGGCAGCGATAGTCGAGTTTACCGGAAGTTCAAACTTTAGAATTTTATCCGTTGAAGCCGAACACGGAAGCGACTATTGGACATCACGCTGGAAAGCTGCGGGAATGATTAATCTGAACACAAACAGATTAACTCGAAATTGGAACCGATAAATTTATTCATAAATTCAGAAAGGAGAAATTTTAATCGTGAGTAATAAATATAGAGTAATCGTTGACGGAACGGCCTACACTGTTGAGGTCGAAAATCTTGGTGCAGGCGCGGCAATACCTGCTCCTGTAGCGGCCCCGGCAGCACCGGTTGCAGCTCCTACACATGCGGCGGCTCCGGCTCCTGCTGAAGCTCCTGCGGCCCCGGCAGCTGTAGCAGAAGGCGCTTCGACCGTAACGGCCCCGATGCCCGGAAAAATTCTTAGCGTGAAAGTCAACGTTGGCGACAGCGTCAACAATGGCGATTTAGTTCTTTTACTCGAAGCTATGAAGATGGAGAACGAAGTCTTCGCGACAGCCTCCGGCAAAGTTACAGAAGTTCGCGTAAAGTCTGGCGACAGCGTAAACACCGGAGACGTTTTATTAGTAATCGCGTAAGAGATTTAATAATTTAGAAATTAACGCTCTCATTCAAAATTCGCTAACGAATGGGAGCGTTTTTTTATAAAAATTTAAGGAGGTATTCTTATGAAAAAATTTTTTATCGCGTTGTTAATGATTTTCGCGTTGACAGCAGCAGCGGCAGCCTATACACCCGGCGTGTACAAGGCAAAGGCGACGGGCAATAATCCTAATGTTCCCGTCGAAGTTGAAGTTACTTTCGATGAAAAAGCAATCACTGATATTAAGGTCGTCGCTCACGAAGAGACACCCGGTCTCGGCGATAAGGCTTTTGAGAAAGTCATTCCGGCGATCTTAGCGGCACAGAAGACCGACGTTGACGGCATGACAGGCGCTACAATGTCATCGAACGCTTTGAAAGAGGCCGTCGCAAATTGTATCGCTCAAGCGTCCGGCACAAAATCCGAAACTGTCAGCACGTTCAAGCCCGGCGAGTACAAAGCTACTGTAACTGGTCATAACGGCCCTCTCACGGTTACTATGAAGTTTTCAGAGAATGAAATTCTTTCTATCGAATCTGAAGGCGTTGAGTCAGTAGGTATCGGAACAGCGGCTATCGAGATTCTCACGGACGAGATTTTGAAAAATCAGTCGCTTGCGTGTGATGCCGTCAGCTGTGCAACGGTTACGAGCGGAGCTTTCTTATCGGCCGTTCGTGAATGCGTCAAGTAGACTGGCGTAACTCTTTCAGTCCTTGAAGCTCGTGAAATCGCATATCCCAAGAAGAGCGACACGCCCGTCGAAATGGAAGCCGACGTTGTGATAATCGGAGCAGGCGGAGCAGGTTTTGC
>CAJORD010000279.1 GCA_905236605.1 uncultured Synergistales bacterium
ATCGTAACGATGAAACTTTGAAGCCTGAACTTGACGTGAAAGAATCCGTTTATCGCTCCGATAGCCGCGCCTGTCAAAATGCCGCCGATAATAGCAAGCGGAATGTTATAGAACGACAGCACCGAAACAACAATCGAAGCTACTCCGAGCGTAGAGCCTTCGGTGAAGTCAATCGAGCCGAGCGTCATTAAAAAGAACACGCCGACAGCTACAATCATCGGATAATAAACTTGAGAAAGCAAAAGTCTTAATCTCTTCGGCTGCATGATTCGCCCGTTCGTGAGCCAGTACATCACGGCTAAAATCACTACGAGCCCTATGAAAGGCAACAGACCTTTGAAAGTGTCGCTCGCGAGAATTTCAGAAATTTTTGAGGGCTTTGTATCTTTGTTATTTGCCATAATTTTTCACCTGCCTTAAACCATTTTCGCAATTAAATCTTCTTCGTTGAGAGATTCACTGCGATGAAACTCACCGTTAATTTTTCCGTCCTTCATGATTAAAATCCTGTCCGACATTCCCAAAAGTTCCGGGATT
Organism: uncultured Synergistales bacterium; assembly: GCA_905236605.1. Taxonomy (GTDB): domain Bacteria; phylum Synergistota; class Synergistia; order Synergistales; family Aminobacteriaceae; genus JAFUXM01. The sequence goes on from CAJORD010000279.1 coordinate 538, forward strand.
TCTTCGCTAATCATGACGATTGATTTCCCTTGAGCCGTCAGCTCCGACATTAAAGCATAGATAGCTTGTTTGACTTTGACATCAATTCCTCGTGTCGGCGAGTCTAAAACTAAAATATCGCTGCCTTTGCCGAGCCAACGAGCTAGAACGACTTTTTGTTTGTTGCCGCCGGAAAGCTCTGAAACAAATTGATGAATGCCTTGCATTTTCGTTTGCATCTTGTCAACAAACTCTTGAGCAAATCTATTCAATTTCCCGGCCTTCAATATATGAGCTTCGGCCAAGTCATCAAGCGAAGGCAATACGGTGTTATTTCTGATTGACTCGTTGAGAATTATTGACTCGTTGTCGCGGTCTTTCGAGGCATAAGCTATCGAATGTCTTATAGCCTGCGGGATTGAAGTTATCTCCGTACCGTCAGCAAGTTTAACGCTGCCTTGCCTGTCCCATGACGCACCAAAGACAGCTTTGCCGACCTCGTGCATTCCACATTCGGACAAGCCGCCGAAGCCTAAAATTTCGCCGCGATGAAGTTCAAAACTTACGTCTTCAATTTGCCCTGGGACTGTTACGCCGTTGACGCTCAAAACGACTTCGCCAGAAATTTCTTTGCCGTAGTCCGTTCGATAATAAGCTGTTCCAATGTCGCGACCGACCATTAAACGCTTCAAAGAGTCTTCGTCAACGTCGGAAGATTTAACCGTGTCGATATATTCGCCGTCGCGCAAAATTGAAATTGTGTCGCAATGTTCAAGAATTTCGCCTAAGTCGTGGCTGATGAAAATCACGCTTCGGCCGTCAGCTCTCACAGCGTCCATGATTTTATAAAGTTCAAGTCGCCCGTTCTGTGATAACGCCGTCGTAGTTTCGTCAACGATTAAAATTTTCGGTTTCATGTACGTGGCTTTGACAATCTCAACAAGCTTTCTATCTTCAAAATTGTAATTGTCAATCATTGCGCCGGCGCGAATGTTTTTGAATCCGTATTCGTCAAGCAGCCTTTGAGCTTCACGAATCATTGCGCGGGTGTCTTTGATTAAGCCTCTCATGAAAGGCTCTTCGTGTCCTAAGAAAATATTTTCGGCAACGCTCAAGCCCGATAACGTTCCCATTTCCTGAACGATGATTGAAATTCCGAGATTATTAGCTTCGACTTGATTTTTGACGTTCACGACTTGGCCGTCAAGAGTGAAAGTCCCTCCGCCGATTGTATAAATTCCGCAGAGCATTTGACAGAATGTACTCTTGCCTGAGCCATTCTCGCCGATAAGCGCGCGAATTTCACCGGCGTTGATTGTTAGACTGACGTCATTAACCGCGTGAGTGATTCCGAATTGTTTATCAATGTGTTCGGCGTTCAATAAAATTTTTTCGCTCATTGTTCACGCCTCCTACTTAACGACAGAGCCGCGACTGCCGCGAGCCGTCAACGTTACGATTATTAACAAAGCTGCGCCCGTTACGACGTTTTGAATCGTTGTAGGAGCGCCGAGAGCCACGAAGCCGTTGAAGATAATCGCGATTATAAATTCACCGATTACGATTGCGCTAATAGGGTTGCCGTACTTGCGGAAAGCCACGCCGAAGAAAGTTCCCATTAACGGCTGAAAGTTTCTGCTCATCGTGCTCATGCCAGTGAGAGCCGTCATCGTTGTGCCGTATGAAACTGTTAAGATCGCCATGATTCCGACAAAGAAATGAAGCAGAGCGAAGCCGATTAATTTATATTTCTTAACGTCGATTCCCATGTTTTTGGCGGTGAATTCGTTTGAGCCGATAGCGTTGCAATAAGTTCCGATTCGCGTGTAATTCAAGATGAACCACATGAGAGCGAATGCAAGAGCCGCAAGAATTATATTTCCAGGTGCGCCGGAGAAAAATCTAAGTTCGGGAGCTAAAGTCTGTTTCACGCCGCCTGCAACAAAAACCGCAAGGCTCTCGAACACGAGCATCAAGCCGACTGTTACAATCATCGAAGGGACATTGAGCTTGTTGTAAAGAAAGCCGATTAAGATTCCGATTAACGTTCCGCAGCCAAGACAGCCGATTATGAAGCCGACATAACCGAGCTTCTCGGATAAAATCACGCCGACGATTGAAGACAAGACGATATTTGCGCCGACAGCGAAGTCGAATAATCCCATAACGACAATGAAATATAATCCACAGCCGCCGACAGAATAAATTATTGAAGATTGAAAATATGAAAATAAATTTGCCGGGCTTCCGAAGTTAGTTGGGGTCAAAAATTTGAAGAGGCCGTAGAAAAACAAAACCATCGCTCCCAAAATCATGAAGCCGAACAGCTTTGAGTTTTTGAAATTCTGCATTTAATTACACTTCCTTAAAGATTAAGTAGGAGTTAGAAATTTAGGAATAAAAAAAGTGAGGAGCAAACGAGGCTTTTAATTCCTCAATCTCCTCACTCCTAAATTCTCATTGTTTTTTTACTTTGAATGACGCGAAACAACGTCTTCAACAGAAAGTTTTGCGCAAGCCGCCGCTAAATCTTCATATGAAAGTTCGGCAAGGGCTTTAATTTCATCGGCTGTGTAAGGAAGCTGATCGCCTGTGAAATATTTTGCGTAGTTCGCGTAATCTTCCGGTGAAGCAACGTACATATACGGGAAGACCATATCCCTGAAGCCGTCAGTTTTGGTCTCGTATTTGCCTCTGATTGTGTTATAAACCATCAAGAAAGCAAAGAACGGGTCAGCATAGTGTCCGCCGGATTCAGCAGCC
>CAJORD010000280.1 GCA_905236605.1 uncultured Synergistales bacterium
AGCAAAGCGTTTGAACAATCTCAATATGAAGACGCGAAGGCCTCTTATGTCAAAGAATTTCAAGAACGTGCCGGCGCGATTATGGACAAATTAAAAGCCGACGCCGCAAAAGCAAAATTTTCTTTGAAGAGAACGCCGCAAGGTTTTATTAACGTGCCACTGATTAAAGACAAAGACGAAGAAGGAAAGCCTATAGTTCGTGAGTTAAAGCCTGACGAGTTCGACGCGCTCGACGCAAAAAAACAAAAACGCTACATGGATAAGAGCGAGAAAATTTCTCAAAAAACTATGCTCGGAATGCGCGCTATTCGCGACATGGAAAAAGAACTTCATGAAAAATTAAGCAAGCTCGAATCCGAAATTTGTCGCAGCGCTATAACTCCCTGTCTAAATGACATTACGGAAAATTTCAAAGATAATGAGCCGTTATTAAAATGGTTCGAGAAATTAGCAGATGACGTCATAGAAAATTTCGGAGCTTTTGTTACGGCGGCTCGCGATGAAAATTCTGAAGTCGATTTCACGCGCTATCAAGCGAATTTGTTCGTGAGCAATGACCCCGAAAAAGGCGCGCCTGTAATTTGGGAGACAAATCCTACTTATTATAATTTGTCCGGCCGTGTCGAATATGAAAGCCATCAAGGATATTTATACACGGACTTCAGGAGAATTTTAGCCGGAGCGTTTCACAAAGCTAACGGCGGTTTTCTTGTCATTGACGCCGAAAAAGTTTTGATGAATTTCATGTCGTGGGAGTCTATCAAAAGAATTATGCGAACGGGCGAGGCCGATATTGAAAATCTTGGTGAACAGTATGGAGCTTTGCCGGTTGCGTCGTTGCGTCCCGCGCCGATAAAAATGAATCTCAAAATCGTAATGACTGGGTCGCCTTATATATATGAGCTTCTGCAATATTACGACCCAGAATTTAGCAAGATTTTCAAAATTAAAGCAAGTTTCGATATCGACATGCCGCGAAATTCTCAAAATGAAAAGAAAATGGCCGAGTTTATTGCGGCGTTCATAAAGCGCGAAAATTTAAGACCGTTCGACGCGTCGGCACTTTCTGAAATTATAGAGTGGTCAGGCCGCGAAGCTGAAGACCAAAATTTATTGTCCGTTGAAGTCGGCAAGCTCCGTGAACTTTTAACAGAAGCCAACGCTTGGGCAGAAGTCGCAGGCAAAAAGAAAAGTCCCGTTACTCGCGAGAACGTCATAAAAGCGATCGAACATAAAAATTACAGGTCTGGACTTTATCAAGAAAAATTAGCGCGCGCTTTCAAAGACGGCGTTATTCACATCGACACAACCGGCGCAGCCGTAGGACAGATTAACGGCTTGAGCGTCATAGATTTGAATGATTATCGCTTCGGGCACCCGTCAAGAATTACAGCGAATGTTTTCATGGGTCAAGAAGGCGTCGTGAACATTGAGCGAGAAGTCAAAATGACCGGGCCCATTCATAATAAAGGCTTGATGATTTTATCAAGTTATCTCGGCCGGAAGTATGCTCAAGAAATGCCGTTGAGTTTAAGCGCGCATATTACGTTTGAACAAAATTATTCGGGCATTGAAGGCGACAGCGCGTCATCGACGGAATTATATTGCTTGCTTTCTGCGTTATCGGGCGTGCCGTTAAATCAGAGCATCGCCGTAACGGGCTCCGTGGATCAGTTCGGAACCGTGCAGCCGATCGGCGGAGTAAATGAAAAAATCGAAGGCTTTTACGAGTATTGCAAAATCGCGGGCCTGACTGGCGAGCAAGGCGTAATGATCCCAGATACGAACACGCGGCACTTAATGTTAAATTCCGAAGTTATTAAGGCGGTCAAAGACGGAAAATTTTCTATATGGTCAGTCAAAAACATTGACGAGGGTATAGAAATTTTAACGGGCGTTCAAGCTGGCAAATTTCATGAGTTAGTCCAAGAGCGATTAAAGAAAATGTTGTCCGACAACTTGAAACTCGAAAAAAAATTTGGCGACGGCGGAAAGAAAAAGAAAAACAAAACTTCAAAATCTAAATCAAAGTCAGAGGCTACAGATAATGAATAAAGAAAAAATTTTTTTCATTCTCGACGAGCTCGAGAATATCTATCACAACGAAACACAACCGCCGGAACTCGGTCATGAAGAGCCACTTGACGGTCTAATTCTTACAGTGTTGTCACAGAACACTAACGACAAAAACCGCGATACAGCGTATCGAAAGATGAAAGCTGTTTATCCGACTTTAGAGAGTGTAATCGAAGCCGGCGCTACGAAACTCGAAAATGTTATTAAATCCGCCGGCCTTGGGCACACGAAAGCCGGGCGAATCATCAATATTTTGAACATAGTGCATGAGGACTTCGGGGAATATTCTTTAAAGCCTTTGTTAGAAAAAGACAGCGGCGAGATTCGCAATTACTTGAAAGCGTTGCCAGGCGTCGGAGCTAAAACAGTTGCGTGCGTGATGTTGTTCGATATGAAAATCCCGGCGTTTCCAGTTGACACGCACGTAACGAGAGTTTCAAAGCGCGTGGGAGTTGCAGAGTCGAACGAATCGCCCGAAGATATTTCGCAGTTTTATGAAAGCGTCGTGCCTCTTGAGCGTTGCCTCGGAGGACATGTAAACATAATTGCTCACGGCCGTGATATTTGTCATGCAAAGAAGCCTGAGTGTGAAAAATGCGTTTTAGCTAGTCAATGCGACTTTTATAA
>CAJORD010000281.1 GCA_905236605.1 uncultured Synergistales bacterium
AACCGGACGCGCAGGGGATATATCTTTTTCATTGCGGGATTTTGCGGACGACCTTGCAAGTTTCATAAAATCCGCCAAGACAACTCCAAGATCTCAATACGGCAAACTTTATGTAACCCTCATGCGTTTCAGGGAGATTGAAGCCTTAAAATCTTATATTCCCGAAACTATTAATACTCGAAAATCTCTCTATAACGCTATCAGAGATTTGAACAAAAAGATTTTCATCACGCGCTGTTATTACAATGCTTTAATGGCAATCCCGGCAAGCAATCTTAAATCCGGCTCGACCATTCAGGCGCAGTGGGAAAAAGAATTTCAAACGGAACTTGTTACAAAAATGGACAACGGGCTTAATTATATTTGCGCGACTGAAGAACGCGTGAACGAGTACTATAAAAAATTCGACGCGCTTTACACAAAATACAAAGCTCTTGCGGAACGCTATAATTTTTACCGTTATTTTGTTCTTGTCTGCAAGCGTTCAAGTTCAGATTCTCCGAGCTGGAACGACAGCGATTCTGACCACAATGACTCTTGGGAACGCGGTTTTAAAAATTATGACAAGAGCAAAATTGTTCAAGAGGACATTGCGGCAGGCAAAACTTATAATCATCACCACTCAGAACCATCTACCAGCGGCCCGAGGGGAGCGGAGTTTTCCCAAAATTTGGGCGATTACCGCGTGATGTGGCTTAAGACGGGCCATACTAATACCAACCACTGCACGGGCCATGACATTAACGGCAAAACAATCGGAAGAAACTCTTATCACTGGAAATATACCGGCGCAGCGAGCAGACGGTGTGAAGTGTATCTCGACATAAAAACAGTGAGAATGCGTCCTGATGATTATCCGTTTGCAGGCTTGGAATAAAATGTGGTGAGTACATAATTAAATTTATGAAAGGAATGAAAAAATTTTTATGGTAAAAAAATTTTTAACGGTTTTAATGCTGTCCATGTTTATAACATCGGGCAGTGCGTTCGCGGCGGACATAGACCTCGGCGAGGGCTATCATGTTCCCGCGAGTTTCGATAAAATTTTGATAACAAGCTCTGACGGAACTGCGATTCAAAACGCAGTAGAGCATATTCAAAGCGGCGGAACGATTACATTGTCGGGCGATTTTAAGTTGAAAAAAGGCAGCATTAACATCAAGAAAAATCTCATGCTTAGAGGTGAGGGAAACGCGATTTTAGACCGAAGCAACGCTACTAAAAAAGACCGCGTAATAAGATGTCAGGGCGATATTACGCTTGAAAATCTTACAATCATTGGCGGCTCTTCGACGAACGGCGGAGGAGTAAAACTTGACGGCGGCACAGTCAGAATAATAAGCTGCGATATTCATGGCAATACAGGCTTGCTTGGCGGAGGCGGCATTCATTCGCAGGCACAAACGCTTGAATTAACAAGCTGCGATATTTCAAATAATACTTCAATGGTTGCAGGCGGCGGAGTATCTGCCTTAGGCGGCACAATTACTATGACCGATTGTAATCTCACCGGCAATGAAGCAACATATTCATACGGCGGTGCTATTGGCGCGTCAAGAAGCACTATCACAATGAACAACTGCAAAATCACTGCTAACAGAGCACCTCAATCTAACGGCGGCGGCATTGCGCTGATAAGCTCTGCAAGCGTAAGTGCAACAAGCTGTGATATTTCACTGAATACAGCTTCGGCAAGTGCTGATGTATATTTCGATAATAATTCAAGGTATACAGCAAACTAAATTAAAGAGGAGGAAAATTCAAATGGATAAAAAATTTTTTGCTCTTGTTTTAATTTCCGTCATGCTTCTTGCGGGAGGCTGTGGAGGTAGCAGCAACAGTCCCATAACCAGCACAACGGACGTGAACGCTGCTTTGAAAGGCGCATGGACATCATCAAATAACGGCACGGCAACAATAGCTGACGCTGATGAAACCGCTGAAATTGAGGCTTTAATTAAGGAATTCGGGGACGGCGTTCCAAGCAACATTCTGGAAGAAGCTAAAAACAACGCCCAAAATAACAAAATTTCCGCGCCCGTAACAAGAGTTATGGCTCTCTTTGAAGATTGCGACGTTTCAAAAGACAACGGAACGGCGAAATTTACCGCCATTGTGATTGTCAGCAATGATAGTTCATTTATGCCGATACTTTTTAACGGCGTCACGCTCTCAACACAGCGCAATGACACGAATGAATGGTCTGCAACGATCCCCGATTCAGGTACTTTAACGATCAACATGGCTTCGAATGAAAAGATGACCCTTTCTGTAACAGTTAAATATCTCGGCTATGATTGCGAGTTCAGCACGGTCATAAATAAAAATCAGTCTAATTCGATAGACGCGAACAATATTTTAAACGGCACATGGACTTTAGACGGGACTCAGGGCGGCGGATATTTGACCAGTGGTTCTGAAATAATCGCGGCGGCGGCTCCTGAAACCGTCTCAATATTTTTCAGCGGAGACTCACAGTTGGACGTAAAGTCTTTATATTCGCTGCGCATGAATACTTCAAGCACTGAAAGTCATGACGAGACATCTTTATTGCAGAATATTTCCGATAGCAAGGGAACATTGACTGGCATAGGCGGCAATGTTTACAAATTCACGGAGACAGACGGCAGCGAAAGCATTATATTTGTCGAAAACATTGACGAAATTTTTGTGTTCATGCTTGAAAGCGAAGACAATTACGGGCAGTCCTGTATGTTCTTGCCGTTAAAGAAAGTTTCTGTTGACGTTGAAAAGGCTATGAACAAAACATGGACAGCTTCCAAAGGCATGGGCGGCGGCTATGCTTCGGATTTTCAGGACGACGACGAAGAAATCGAGCTTATTAATTCACTTGGGGCATTTTCGTTTTCACTTACAAATGCGACATTGAAATTTTCGGGCGTAAATCTGAATAATGATGAAGCTACGGCAACGGTTGACGTTGAGGCCTCGTTCACGTTTACCAACGAAATTTTTGATAAAATCGGACTTCCTGAAGAAGATATGACCGTTGATCTCCATGAAACGCCGCAAGTTACGATGACACGTTTAGGAAACTTCTTGCAGTTTAGTCATGACGGGGACGTTTATAAAATTTCATTCATTTCCGATACGGAAGCTTTTCTTTCTGTAACGCCCGATTCCAACATCGCGGCTGGTGAATTTGTCATAAGATTCAGCGCAAACTAATTAAATTAAATGCACAAAAAACCTCCGGTAAACAAAATAACTGGGGGTCTTTTTCTTTTTTTTGAAAATCCTACCTGGTTACAGTCTTGCTATACCGGATTTTCTCGCTGCTTCGGCAACGGCCTTAGAAACGGCAGGCCCTACTCTTGGATCGAACGCGGCCGGAATAATATAATCAGGGCTGAGTTTGTCGGGCTCAACAAGGCTTGCAAGTGCGTGAGAAGCTGCGACTTTCATTTCTTCGTTGATGTCGCTTGCTCTGACGTCGAAAACGCCTCTGAAAATTCCAGGGAATGCTAAAACGTTATTAATCTGATTGGGATAATCGCTGCGTCCTGTTGAAATTACTTTTGCTCCGGCTGCTTTTGCATCGTCAGGGAAAATTTCCGGCGTCGGATTCGCGCACGCAAAAATTATCGGATCTTTTGCCATTGAACGAACCATATCCCGAGTTACTGAACCGGGGGCTGAAACTCCGATGAAAACGTCAGCACCTTTCATGGCATCTGCGAGCGAGCCTTTCAGGCCTTCGGGATTCGTGATTTCGGCCATTTCATTTTTAATCCAGTTCATGCCTTTCTCACGGCCTTTGTAAACTATGCCAGTTCTGTCGCAGAGAGTTACGTTTTTGACTCCGGCGGAAATCAATAATTTTGTGATTGCGATTGCGGCGGCTCCTGCACCGTTGACAGCGATTTTAATTTCGTCGATTTTTTTGCCAACGACTTTGAGAGCATTAATTAACCCGGCGAGAGTGATGACAGCTGTTCCGTGCTGGTCATCGTGGAAAATCGGAATGTCGCAGCGTTCTTTTAATTTTTTCTCAATCTCGAAGCAGCGCGGCGCGGCAATGTCCTCAAGGTTAATTCCGCCGAACGACCCCGAAATGTTATAAACAGTGTTGACGAACTCATCAACGTCTTTAGTCTTGACGCAGAGAGGGAAAGCATCAACGCCTCCGAAAGCCTTGAATAAAACGCACTTGCCTTCCATGACGGGCATTCCTGCTTCTGGTCCAATGTCGCCAAGACCTAAAACTGCGCTTCCGTCCGTAACGACTAAGCATAAATTATGTCGTCTCGTCAGCGTGTAACTTTTATTAGTATCCTTCTGAATTTCTAAGCACGTCTGAGCAACTCCGGGTGTATATGCGAGCGATAAATCTTCTTTCGTTGAAACTGGAACTGTCGAGATTA
>CAJORD010000282.1 GCA_905236605.1 uncultured Synergistales bacterium
AAAGAATTGGCATCAGCTCAATAATTTTATAACGTAAAACTAAAAAGACGGCGGGTTTTTCGATAGAAGGCTCGCCGTCAGATATATCTAAAAAGGAGGTAAGGAAAATGGCTGAAATTGAATTGCGTCCGTATCAAGAGAATTTTATTTCAAACTTGCGTGCGGCGTTCCGGAAGGGATACAGACGCGTTATCGGCGTCGCACCGTGCGGGGCTGGCAAAACCATTATGACGGGTTGGATGATCAAAGAGTCTTTGAAGAAAGGTTTCAGAAGCGTTTTTATCGTCCACCGCAAAGAATTGATTGATCAGACCGCTGAAGCTTTCGAACGCCTTCACCTGCCGTTTGGGGTTATCGCCTCTGGCTGTAAACCAATCTACGAATTGCCCGTTCAAATCGCCAGCGTTCAAACTCTTATAAATCGGCTGGAGGATTTGCCAGAACCGGACTTCATCATTTGCGACGAGTGCCATCACATAATGGCTAACACTTATCGGCAAATTATCGGCTATTGGGAGAAAGCCGCTTTACTCGGTGTCACTGCAACGCCCGTCCGGCTCAATCAAAAAGAAAAGCTCAAGAAAATATTTAGAAAAATTGTTGTCGGAGCTTCGACGCCGGAATTAATCGTGTCAGGAAGTTTGACGCCTGCGACAACGTTTCATATTCCTTGCCAGCTTGAATTGGACGAAATACCGGACGACATGGGCGATTACGATAAGCACGTACTTTCAAAGTTGATGGCTAAACCAGACTTTTGTGAAAAAATTGTCGTTGAATATCTGAAACGCGCCGCCGACAAAAAAGCCATTGCGTATTGCGTGGACGTCGCTCACTCTAAATTACTGGCAGAGACATTTTGCAAATTTGGGGTAAATGCTATTCAATGCGACGGAGCGACACCGAAAAAGCAACGTCAAGAGATTATTGAAGGTTTTCGAAACGGCAAGTATCAAGTACTTTGCAATGCTGAACTGTTCGGCGAGGGCTTCGACGTTCCAGATTGTCACGCCGTAATTTTGGCTAGACCAACAAAATCTCTCGGCTTGTACATTCAACAAGCAATGCGCCCAATGCGTCCCGACCCTCAAGACCCCTGCAAAGTGGCAATGGTATTTGATTTCGTCGGCAACTATTCAAGATTCGGAAATATCGAAGATGATCGCAATGAGTTTTGGATAGAGGAGTTTTATAAAGAACCAAAAAACGGGAAAGGCGAAATGCCGCTGAAAACTTGTCCGGTCTGTCATGGCGATGTCCCTATTAGCACGCTGGTTTGTGGCGGAAAATTGGACGAGGCAAGAGTAAAAGAAATTCAGGAGGAAACAGCGTGGGAATTTTCGTTTGATGCATTCGGAACGCTGGCACGTGCTGAACTTTTAATCCTCTTACTTGAAAATCAGGAAAAATTAAAGGCTGAAGAGAAAAAAGAAAAAGACCCAATCGCCGAAGAAAGACGAACACTTCTGATTAGATTAAAAATAGCAATTATGATGTATCGCGATACTGCCGGACGCTACAACCTTGACGCTGATGCGTTGGAACATCAGGGGAATATCTTTAAAGACCTTTATAGCCGGCTCAAAATTTCTCGTGCGGGCGGCTGTGGACATTGTTTCAACGAGTGCACAGAATGCCACGCCTCAGTTCCGTTTAAAGCTGTCAACTGTCCTGAATGCGGGGCAGAAGTACTGGCTGAAAGACTGGACGCTGAAGGAATGGTTGAAGCTGAGGTAACGAGGAAAAATAGCTCACCATTTGAAAAAATTCTCGAAAACATTATCCGCGTGTGTCAGAAAAATAATTACAAAAAAGGCTGGATTTTCTATCGGCTTAAAGATTTTGCAAAGACTTTTGAGGACTATTTGTATGCTGCCGTTCGTCTGGGAATTGAAAAAGCTCAGGCGTGGGCTGGTTACCAGATAATGGAGAAGGTAACCACGTTTGACGAACTCAAAGAGATTGAATTCAAGGCGGGATTCAAAAGCGGATGGGCATATGTTCAGGCAAAGAAACTCGGTATCGCGATTCCTTAAAAAGAGGTTGAAAAAAAGCCCTCGACTTGATACAATCATGTCGCCAAACATATCATTGA
>CAJORD010000283.1 GCA_905236605.1 uncultured Synergistales bacterium
GCTCCTGATTTTTTATTTTAATTTTTTTCTTTTTCTTTCTTTTCAATTTGCGACGCTATGAGGTCTGTAAGTTCTCCCAAGGTTCCCTCACGTGCAGAATCACAAATTTTCATGTAATCTACGCTTTCTATAATTCTGATGCCGAGAGCTTCCTCTACTTGTTTTTCGAGATAATCGAAGTTGCACGGAGGAATTTCTTTGCCGAACTGTGCCGCCGTAACAAGATAGCGCGTATTGAGAGTGGGATATTGCCGCGCCATCAGCGTCTGAATGAACTCCATCGCAACAGCATTCAACACTATAGCCTTCTCTTCTTCCGTTTGAGGCTCCTGCGCTTGAGGTTCCGGAGCCTTTTTCAAAGCTTCGGCATCTTCAACAAGTCCGCCTAATCCCTGCAATAAATTTTCTTCATCAGGAAGCTCGAACTTCGGACGGCTCGAAACTACTTCTTCAAGCACGGGAATGATTATATTCGCAGCTGCGACGTATCTGTCTTTGCTTGCAAACATAATTTTTAACTTATCGCCGCGTTTGATGTTTTCGGAAAGTTTTTTAGAGGCCGTTTCAAATTCTTCGCTGCTGTAGAGATAATCGCCCGCGAAAAATTCCATTTCGAACTCTATAATACGCACCATTTCTTTGCTGTCGTCGTCGATTATAAAATCCGCTAACCACTTTGCAAGCCCAAGACCTATCACAGCTCCAACTAAGCCGCCAACTACTTCACCCGCGGGACCCCAATTTTTGCCGATTAGAGCACCCACCTTCTCGCCTAGATATTTACCTCCCAAAGCGCCGAGTGCTCCTCCAAGCATTCCTCCTCCAATGCCAACAAAAATATTTTTCGTCGCTTGTTTACCTGAAATTCTGCCTAAGTGCCAATCCCAGACTTCAGGCGCAATCACAACAACGGCAGAAACTAAATATGAAACTGCTTGAGGAAGATTCCCTTCTAAGGATTTTGCGGCAGCGTTTTCTGCATTTTGAGGGTCAGCTAGAGCTTTAGTGATGTCCTCTTCGGTTAGCTTCTTTGTATCTCGCAAATAATTCTCAGCTAGCACAGAGCAGGCTTTTTCACCGAGTGATTCGGCGATCCACTTTGCAGGCTTCTCACGGCTGATAGAAGACGCTACAAACATACTAACAAAAGTGGCGCCTCCGACTTTGAAGAGAGTCCATAAAGCCTTTTCACGTGCTTCTTTGAGGCTATCTCCGTTGCTGCGAGCGAGGTAGAATGTGATAAGCGCGCTAATGCTTCCAACAATACCAGCAGTAATGGCCGCGTTCTTAGCATCGAATTTTATTGCGTCCCAGTTGCCGCCCTCCGCGATGTTTTTTGCCTCCGCGTAACGGTATCTTCCTTGCTTGACGAGTTCCTTAGCTTGTTCGGGGTCCGACACACCTGGAATTTTACCCTGCTTAATTTTTTCACGCATGGCCGCGACAGCGTCGTCATATTTATCATAGGGGACCTCGATTAACATACCGTCGTAACGATATTCGCCGTTTTTGTTGAAACATTCCGCGATACATTTTGCTCCCGTTTTACAATATTTCGACTGAATGCTAATCGTATCGCCGCCGAACCAGTTACTGATTTCACGGTCAGGACCGTTTGTTGCATTATTGCCGCCGACGACTTTAGCGTTAATAAGTCGGAGTCTGTCAGAAAGATTGTTCGCCATCTCCGCAGCGAAACCGTGTCCTTGTCGTGCGTTAAATTTCGCGATGTCGTTCAGGTGAGATAGTGTCGCTAAGTTACCTGCAACAAGACCGCCATAAATTTCCGCGTTAGTTCTGGGCTTATAAAAAATCTTCATGAAAAAGTTTCGCGGAGGTTCGTTTTCTTTTGCTCGAATTTCAAGCTGCTTTTGAAAAGCTTCATCGACTGCTTCAAGAATTTTTTCCTCTTGAATTTCTTTTTCTTCGTAGTCCTTTACAATTTTTGAACAAGTCTTGAAAAATCTCGGGATTTTTTCAAATTTTCCTTCTGAAGGCAAGTCTGAGGCGGTCAGAGTTTCAGTGTGATAGGGAACAAATTTGGGCTCGTCATTACCTTGTTTCGTATAAACGCCGTTAATCGTGATTACAAAGCCTTCGTCATTGGCGCTTGTAAGTGTAGTGAAGCAATAAGCAATTATGTTTTCGCGCGGCTCGCAACACTTGAAATAATTGCGAATATAAAAATGTTCATTAGACGATGGAACAGAAAAAGTTCCCCCCCCCCGAGACGCTGGTACGACGTGAGCAAAAGTTTATCTTTAAGTTCTCGCTCATGGCTGCTCACGCGGACAATATATTTTGAATATTCGCCCTCATGAACGTCGTGTTCTTGATAATATTTGGGCACATGAAACACTCCTTTTCTTTTGAGATTTTAGGCCATTAGTATAACAAAATTTTTCATTCACAGTCTAAAAATCAACCGTGCAAGAGCACGGCTTTAATTTTCGATTTCTTTTATGACTTTACAAGGATTGCCCGCGGCGAAACTGTTAGGCGGAATGTCGCGAGTTACAACGCTGCCCGCTCCTATGACACTCCCTGCGCCTATCGTTACGCCTCCGACAACTGTAACATTTGAAGCTATCCAACAATTATTTTCAATCACGATCGGCTTTGCATATTCAAGAACTCTTAATTCGCCATCTGCGCTTGGCCTCGGATTTCTTTCTTTGAATTTCAGGGGGTGTACCGGCGTTAAGAGTGATACGCCCGTCCCGAGCATGACGTTATCGCCAATCGTAACGGGGTAAACGTCAAGAATCGTTGTGTTAAAGTTCGCGTAAAAATTTTTCCCGATGAAAATATTCACGCCATAATCAAAATAAATCGGCCCTTGAAAATAATGCTCTTCTGCGTCGAAGTTGCCGAGCAGTTCTTTAAGTATTGCTTCGCGCGTATCTTCGTCAGTTTCGAACGTCTGATTATATTGCGTGCAAAGTCTGTGAGCTTTATGCCGCAAGGCTGTAAGTTCTTGGTCGCCAGGATAATATAATTCTCCGCGAATCATTTTCTCGCGTTCAGTCATGAAAAAAGCCTCCGTTCTAAAAATTTTTTTTATTATCTCACGGCCTCTTTCATCGCTTTAACATATTCACCGACGTAGCGCGGAGCTTGCGTTCCATACTTCGCCAAAATTTTTATTATCGCTGAGCCGACTATAGCACCGTCAGAAATGGCGGCCATTTTTTTAGCTTGCTCGGGCGTCGAAATTCCAAAACCTATAGCGCAGGGAATTTTTGAATTTTTCCGAACGGCCTCGATAATTTTCGCGAGGTCTGTTTTAATTTCGCTTCGCGTCCCCGTAACTCCCAAACTCGAAACTATATATAAAAATCCTTCAGCTTCGCGAGCGATCATTGCAATTCGATTTTCAGACGTCGGAGCTATCATTGAAATTAAATCAACGTCGTACTTATGGCACGCGGGCAAAAATTCTTCCTTCTCTTCAAATGGCAAATCTGGAATTATAAGCCCGTCGATTCCGATTTCGTGAGCGCGTGAAATAAATTTTTCGGTTCCGTATGAAAAAATGACATTCGCGTAAGTCATAAACACCATAGGAATTTTTATATCGCGTCTTAAATCCTCGACCATCGAAAAAATTTTGTCCGTCGTAATGCCGCCCTTCAATGCGCGCAAATTCGCAGCCTGAATAACTGGCCCTTCAGCCGTCGGATCAGAAAACGGGATTCCAAGCTCAATTAAATCCGCTCCGGCTTCAACAGCAGCACGGACAGTTTCAAGCGTCGTATTTATATCAGGGTCGCCACAAGTTATAAACGGAATAAAGGCTTTGCCGTTCTCAAACGCTTTATGAATATTACTCATTTATATTTTCACCTCTGTATCTCGCGATAGCTGTGCAATCTTTGTCGCCACGTCCCGAAATTGTGATTACGATAACTTTATCTTTGTTCATTGAAGGCGCGATTTTCATTGCGTGCGCTACAGCATGAGCCGATTCGATAGCCGGGATTATGCCTTCGGTCTTGGCGAGATATTCAAAAGCGTTCACGGCTTCTTCGTCAGTGATTGGGACATACTCGGCACGTCCTATATCATGAAGATGAGCATGTTCTGGGCCGATACCGGGATAATCAAGCCCAGCCGAAATTGAATAAACCGGAGCTATTTGTCCGTACTCGTCTTGACAAAAATATGATTTCATTCCGTGAAAGATTCCAAGGCGTCCAGTCGCGATTGTCGCAGCCGTTTCAAAAGTATCGACACCGCGCCCGGCAGCTTCGCAGCCAATTAATCGAACATCTTTATCATTAATAAAATGCCAAAAACTTCCGATCGCGTTCGAGCCGCCTCCGACACATGCAAGAATGACATCAGGCAATTTATTTTCAAGTTCGAGAAGCTGCGATTTAATCTCACGTGATATAACCGCCTGAAAATCTCTCACGATTGTGGGGAACGGGTGAGGCCCCATGACTGACCCTAAGCAGTAATGAGTATCTGAAATTCTCGAAGTCCATTCGCGCATAGCTTCGGACACTGCGTCTTTAAGAGTGCCTGTGCCCGTTTCGACCGGAACGACTTCAGAGCCTAGCAACTTCATTCGATAGACATTGAGAGCTTGCCTTTGAGTGTCTTCGACGCCCATGAAGACTACGCACTGCATATTCATTAACGCCGCTGCCGTGGCTGTAGCTACTCCATGCTGTCCCGCGCCAGTCTCTGCGATTAAACGAGTTTTGCCCATTTTTTTCGCGAGCAGCGCTTGGCCTAAGACGTTATTAATTTTGTGAGCGCCTGTGTGATTTAAGTCTTCGCGTTTCAAATAAATTTTCGCGCCGCCTAAATCCTCCGTCATTCGCTTAGCAAAATACAAACGCGACGGCCGCCCTGCGTAATTATTAAATAAATCCGTGAGTTCAGAATTAAAATCCGGGTCATCTTTATAATGATTGTAAGCTTCTTCGAGTTCTATAACGGCGTTCATGAGAGTTTCCGTGATATATTGCCCGCCGTGAATGCCGAAGCGTCCTTTTGGGTTTGTCATTTTAATTTTTTAATTTTCCTTTCGTACTGTCGCAGCGAAAGCCGACATTTTGATTTTATCTTTGAAGCCGTCCGTTTCGATTCCGGAGCTTACGTCAACGGCAAATGGATTCAAAATTTTAATTGCCTGTGCTACATTGTCAGCGTCAAGACCGCCAGCAAGAAAATAATCGCGCGAAAAATTTTTTATGAAATCCCAGTTGAAATTTTTTCCCGTGCCTTGCCCGGAGTCGAACATAATATAATCCGCCGGACTCGTCAACGCCGTTTTAATTTCTCGTGCGTCTTTAATCTGAAACGCTTTTATTATGGGCTTGTGAATTAAAGATTTTAATTTTTCAATGTAAATTTCATTTTCGTTTCCGTGGAGCTGAATTAAATCGATGACTTTTGAAAAACGCAAAATTTTTTCAGGCTCGTCATTCACGAACACGCCGACAGTTTTTATATCGGGGTAAAGAATTTTTTTGAGTTCTTGCGCGCGTTCAAAAGAAATATTACGCCGACTTCGTTCAAAAAATACAAAGCCGACGTAATCCGGTTTAATTTCATTTGCGTAAACGGCGTCGCAAGGTCGAGAAAGGCCGCAAAATTTTATCTTCGTCATTTTTTAAGCACGCCTAAAATTTTCGAGCATGGCTTTTTTGTCGGAGGCTTTCATCAGCGCTTCACCGATTAGAACAGCATCAGCTCCAAAATTTTTAATTTCTTTAACGTCGTCAATAGTCTTCACGCCGCTTTCAGATACAAAAATCACATCTTCGGGAATTAATTTACGAAGTCGTTTAGCGTTTTGAGTATCGACGGAAAAATCTTTGAGATTTCGATTGTTGACCCCGATAACGCGCGCGCCGGCGTTCAAAGCGATTTTAATTTCGCGTTCGTCGTGAGCCTCAACGAGAGCAGAAATTTTTAATTCGTTGCACAGTGCGAGATATTCGTTAAGCTGTGCTTCAGACAAAATCGAACAAATTAAAAGCACCGCGGACGCACCGAGGGCCTTCGCTTCGTAAATCATATATTCGTCAACGGTGAAATCTTTTCGCAAACACGGAATCGAAACCGACGCGGCAATCTCACGAAGAAAATTTTTATCACCAAGAAACCATTTAGGCTCCGTCAAAACTGAAATACAATCGGCCCCGGCTGCTTCATAATCTTTCGCAATTTGCAAATATGGAAAGTCCGGCGCGATTAATCCCTTCGACGGCGACGCTTTTTTACATTCGCATATAA